>NZ_BAACAP010000157.1:0-40627 GCF_045865695.1 Scytonema hankhaensis NUACC26 | reverse complement strand
GCGGCTCATAAAGACTTAAATTTATGAAGTTTGCAACTCCTCTATTATATGCAGCTTCATATTAAATTGGTATAACTTCAAGAAAGCAACAAAACCTACGATAAATATAAGGAGCGTACAACCATGCCTGGTACATTTGGAACAACGGACACTGATGATGGTGCTATTGCGTCTACAGGCTCAAGCGCAAAATCTGGCATCTTTGCCAGGAACGACTCTACTGACCCTGCAAATGCACCAGGAGGAAGCGGTGTTTTCGGTTTGACAGTGGCTCCAGGTGCCGCTGGTGTTTTCGGAGCAAATAACAGTCCAACAAATGGTCGGGGTGTCCAAGGTAATGGGTCAGAAGCTGGCGTGGGTGGTTTTAGCGAGGCGGGCTTTGGGGTTATCGGTCAAAGCCAAAGAAACATCGGTGTTGTAGCAACTAGCGAAATCGGTCAGGGGTTGTTAGCCTCCAGTGATAATGACATTGCAGTTTTTGCCAGAGGGGCTACATTCTCTGGTGTCTTTGAAGGTGCGCTTGTAGTCAACAGGGGACTCAATCCTAAAGACCCGAACAAGCCGCCATCAGACATCAATGGCAGCATCGTTATCAACGAAGGAAATCTCTTTGTAAATAGAGGTGATGTCATCTTGGCTGGGGCAGACTGTGCTGAGGAGTTCGACATTGTAGATGTGGAGGATGTCGAATCAGGCACGGTGATGGTAATTAACGACGAAGGAGCTTTGCGAATAAGCGCTCAACCATACGATAAGCGGGTTGCAGGTGTTATTTCAGGCGCTGGGAATTACAAGCCAGGACTCATCCTAGATAGGCAGCAGTCTCAAAACTACAGAAAACCGATCGCTTTAATGGGTAAGGTCTATTGCAAAGTGGATGCAAGTTATGGGCCGATCGAGGTGGGTGACTTACTGACTACATCGCTATCTCCTGGTCATGCGATGAAAGCAACTGATCCCCTAAAGGCATTCGGTTCAGTCATTGGTAAAGCGCTGCGCCCCTTAGATGCAGGACAACGCTTGATACCTATACTAATCGCCTTGTAGTAAGAAGACTAAGATGCACTGTGCCCTCAAAATAATAATAAAAAGTGACTGAGATTTTATGTTCAGCTTAAGAAACACATTAGCGAACCGTCAGTTGCCACCAGGCTATAGGGTCAGCATGGGTATAGTCGTTCTTTGTGGACGCCGCCCAGTGAGTATTACCCGCTTACGGAACTCGCTATGCCCAGAAAGTGTCATCGTACACTTCAAATCGCTAGTACCCATAAACAACAACGTCAACCAATTTATAGATACACAGTTTGTCGCTATGCAGAGGCTATTTGCGGAAAGCGATGTAGCTGTATTACGAGGCACGACTGAGGATCTAAGCAGCGAGCCGGCGTTGCAAATCCTTCAAAATCTTGATGTAGGACAATGCCTGTTGGGACAGCCTACTCAAGAACAAAACGATCTATTTGCAAATAGAAACAATGTTGGCACTAATGACTTAATTATATACATTGTTGCAAATTTAGTTGATGCATCTGGGGGTGCTGGTAACTTTTTGGGTTGCGCGACTCATCCTGACGGGCAGCCAGGAGCAGCAGTAGTCCAAGCTAACGCCAGATGGCTGGTAGCTCACGAGGTAGGACATGTTCTAGAGCTTAGACATGTCGAAGGAAATAGTGACAGTTTAATGTTTCTTAATGTCGGTTGGACAAATGTGCCACCTGACCTTTCTAATGGTGAAAATGCAACAATGCGAAACAGTGGTCTTACTCTCCCATGTTAAGAAGGAGGCACATATGGCTATGACATTAGAGCAACTGAAGGATCAATTAAGTGCGATAGAACCGGACAACAGTATTTATAATGGGATTGGTTCTTCGGAGATTCCACTATTAGAGCAACTTCTTCAAGATCAGGAAGTCTGGATGGCATCACGGGCTGTATTTGCGCTTAGCAAAGTGCCTGATATGAGAGCGGTAACAGTATTGTCGCAGGCTGTTGCCGATCCACGTCAAGAGGTGAGGGTTTCTGTAGCAGCAAGCGTAAGTAATCTAAGACCAAGTGATGCTAATAGTATCCTGGTTCAACTTCTTGATGATACAGATTTAGGTGTACGGAAATTTGCTGTCAAAGCGGTTTCTGAAACCCACGATGCATCGGTTCAGGCGAAGTTACGGGATCTCGGACTCCAAGACCCAACTCCTCTGATTCGTGCCATTGCTCAAGACAGGTTGCGGGAACTAAGATTAATTGAACCGTAGACGGCTGGGTTATGCGACCGAAATCAAGTACCCCGTCGAAGCGTCATTGAAATGGCGAGCGCTAGTTTTCTCGATATGGAGGCATTGGGTTTTGCCGATTGTAACCCTGGAAGAGGACAATAATTTTGCTCATTAATATATAAAATATTGATTTTTTGGAATTTTCTTTTCATCGAACAGGTACGTTCTGGGTTGGAAAATATTCCAAAACCCAGAACATCCTGCATTTAACCCATACTCCGCACCCTAACTGTCACAATCGTAGCTTTTACTGATTTTTAGAACTGAACAAAGCTACTTTATATACCTTTTCTAGCTATTTTGACTGAGGCAAAAAGGTTTTAAAGCATAATTTATAGCAAGTAATCTAGCTGGAGGTACTATTAGTAATGAATAAGCCTAAATCTGATTCGGTAGCGAATACAGAGGGCTGGAAGACGATTAATTGGCGTAAAGCTGAGAAATACGTTTTCAAGTTACAAAAGCGCATCTATGCTGCTTCACGTCGTGGTGATGTCAAACGACTCCGCAAACTCCAAAAGACATTAATGAGGTCTTGGTCTAATAGAAAACTAGCTGTGCGTCTCAGGAGCCAATACTGCGGGCATCATATGGAGACCTCGCTAAACTTGCAATTAATGTAGTTTCAAATTTTACTTGTTTGCAGTTCTCAGCACTTAGTTCATACTTCCTATTGACACCGTTGACGGAAATACTGACGATATAATTCGTAGCGTGGCACCGCATGGTTGTTTTGCAGTTCTACCAGTCCCAAATCATACAATTTTACTGCGTCATCTAAATTTAGTTGTGAGTTAAATTCGAGTGGTGCATCTGCTAGTATTATCGTTTGTAGCGTTTGATTTAATTGGGAGTTAGATTGTAAATTATGCCACAATCGCTCTAAATAGTTACGATAAATACTAGACGCAGTGGGGGCTATTTGTAGAAGTTGCTCCAAAGTCACTTCTTGCCCTGCAATCATCTGCAAAGCTTTTACTACTAGATAAGGGTGCCCTCCTACCATCGCCATAAGTTGTTCAACTTGCTCGCTATCCCATTGCAACCCATGCTTCAAAGCTAAATTTTGTACCTCTTGGGGGTTGAAATCTCTCAACTTTATCTCATACCCTGCATTAAACGGCGATTGGTTGATATTCAGGTGAGTGTAAACTTCAGTATGTAATTTCACCAATCGTAGTTGTGCCCAAAGTTCGCTAGTTTTCGCTTCTTCATGCCAGATTCGCAGCATACCCAGAAACTCTCCGGCAATTTCTTGATAAGGAAAAAGTCGGTCTACCTCATCTAAAGCGATCGCTAGAGGGCGATCGCCTGGTAACACGTATCTTTCAAAACATTTTCTGCACTTAATCTTGCTGTTGTGATGGCTTTTACCCCAATATTCCTCTACTTGTTGAAGCAAATCTAGTTCAAGGGCGATACTAGTCATGAACCACTGCAAAAAATTATCTAAGTTGTTGAAATCTTCTTTGTTCGCATACCGCAGATTTAAAACGACCGTTCGGTATCCTTCTTGTTGGGCGTGATGCATTAGTTTTGACATCAGTTCCGTTTTACCCATCTGCAAAGGTGCCTTAATTCTTAGTAGCGCACCTGGTTGGCATATCTGC
Source organism: Scytonema hankhaensis NUACC26 (assembly GCF_045865695.1). Lineage (NCBI taxonomy): Bacteria > Bacillati > Cyanobacteriota > Cyanophyceae > Nostocales > Scytonemataceae > Scytonema > Scytonema hankhaensis. The sequence goes on along the minus strand of NZ_BAACAP010000157.1, from coordinate 36,738 downwards.
TGGTAACAACGAGTTTCGATAGGGAAGCGCTCCTGATACAGGTCGATAGTGGGTGCGATATTTGCTTCTTTTTCTTTTTGAGGGGGTGAAGGTTTTACAAATGTACTACTAATTGAAGGAGCGCTTTTCTCCCATTGCCGTTGCAAGGCTTGCCGAAAATTAGTCTTTTTTACCTGCTCTCCCAAGGCATCTGAAAGTTTGTCCCACAAATCCTCACCGATTTCTTCAATTCGCCTCCGACTTAGGTGACATTCCTCGGCGATCGCATTATAAGTTTTTCCTTCCCAAGAACCTCGCAACACCTGTATTTCAGCATCGCTGAGGTGTTTTAGAGTTACTTCAAGTACTAAAGTACTTACTAATCCAGATGCTTGTTCCCAGGTAAATTCTGATTGATAGTACATAAAAACCTGCGTTGATTGAAACAGATAGAGTGACAAAGGTGGATGAGAGTCTCAAATCCAACACTTTGTACTATGTGCTTTTAGCTAGTTGCCTAGAAATAAAATCACAACCAAAGCAGGTCTTTCCAGATAACAAACAAATTTATACTAATCGCTACGTGAGAAAGCTGCATTTTAACAGACTTGGTGATGCACGTTAAGGAGTGTAACTTCCGATAAGCTGTGGCGTGGCTACGCGATCGTTTTGGTGAATCGGGAATGATAGGCGCTGTAACTTTTCATGCAATTAATGAAGCCCAACAAATAGCGCTCGTAGAACCAGTCCCCAAATTTATGCCCCCAGTGCCCAATGAGAAAGGGTGGCTAGCAGTGCAACACTACCTGATGATCGTAAGCAAACTAAACGAAAACTTAGTGCAAGCTCTGCGCGATCGCGGATTGGTTTATGCTAAACAAAATACCGTGTCCTGAAAGCGCTCTCTGGATGGGGATGTGACAGGTGCTTTCTTGAGAGGAACAGTGGGTAAGGATAACACCTTCATGGATTTGGCTGCTGGTACAAAGCGGAACGCTGGTTGGTTCTAGGTGCGGAGTGGTGGAACTGAAGACGATCCGATTCAAAGAGTGGTGTTAACCAAATCCCCGATTGATGCTTTATCTATATCTATGCTAGAGCAACCGCAACGCCGTAGAACTCTGTACCTTGCAGTTGATAGCGATCGAAGCTTACCAGTGGAGTTTTTGAGAAAGATACCAAATGAATATTAATTTTGACCGGGGAAGGTTGGATGCGATCGCCTGACTTGTTGCTGGCACTTGAACTTAAGAGGTTTTGAAACTAATTGCCTTCCACTTGCAGCCCGTCTAGGGGAGCAGGACATTGTACTTGGGTTACATCCACCTTACAAAGGTTCCGACACAGGCTATGGCGTTGCTTAAAAGGATTATCACCATATCCCAAGTGGTTAAGCAAATCGCCTCTTCCGCAATCCTCACCATTTTGCCTCTGTGTCAATAGCAGCTAGAACAGCAATACTAAGGCTATCATCTTAATAGATAAATGAGAGTTCAAACTTTATGGAAAGCAACACTTTAGTAACATCACAAACCAATAATTTAAAGGTCAATATTATACTGGAAACTAGAGAAGATGGCAGCGCGATAAGCGAAGCTTAACGGCTTAAGCCGTATCGCATCTATTTTGGAATTTCCACAGTATCGTGTTGAAGCCGCAAATCGCGAGCAGGCACTTGCAATACTGAAGGAGATTGTGGCTCAGCATAAGAACAAAATTGAAGTCATTCCGATGGAACTCCAATTACTACAAGCTGAGCAATCTGAAAAACCTTGGATGAAATTTGCAGGTGTGTTTAAAGACGATCCAGACTTTGACACAGTTCAGCAGTATATTCAGGAGTATCGTCAGGAATTGGATGCTGCTCTTAATGTAGAAGATTCCGATCTAGAGAGGAATGCAAGTTGAGCCTTTGGATTCTTGATACCGATTGTGTTTCTCTGTTTCAAAGAGGGAATTTAGAAATTGCTCGTCGCCTAAATAGTGTTGAATCTAACGAAATTGCGATTACAAAGTAATAAGCAGGGGATATAGAGGCGCAAGGGAGGCAAAAAAGGCAAAACCTAGTTAGTATTGGTACAATCTCTAATTACTGTACGGGCGCAAGGCATTGCGCCCCTACTAACCACTAACCAATATGCGCTTAATCCATACCTCTGATTGGCATTTAGGAAAACGACTCAAAGGTGAAGACCGCACGCCGGAAATTGCGGCTGCACTTGATGAATTGCTCAAGCAAGCAATAGCGAGACAAGTGGATGCTGTTTTAGTAGCAGGTGATATTTATGATGTCCCAAATCCACCTGCTGAAGCCGAACAAGTTGCTTATAACTTTTTCTGCAAGCTGAAGGAGGCAAAAATTCCTGCAGTTGCGATCGCAGGAAATCACGACTCTGCTTTTCGTATTGATGGAATCGCAAAACTGCTCTCATTTGTGGGAGTCCAAGCATTAGGTAGACCGCAACCACCAAATAAAGGGGGTGTTATTCACGTTGAGACTCCTAGCGGAAAGTTGTGCGTTGCAGCAATGCCATTTGCCTCCGAACGGAGATTATTGAAATATGAAGATTTGTGGGATAAAGATGATTTAGAACAACGCCAACATTACCGCTTACGAGTCCAAAAACTCTTGAGTAAATTAGCAACTCAGTTCCGAGATGATAGCGTTAACGTTATCCTAGCACACATGACAATTGAAGGGTCTTTACGCGCTCACTCGGAAGTCGATTACTATACACGAGATACATATCTTATTTCCGGGCAAACTTTGCCACCCACAGCCCAGTATATTGCCCTCGGTCACATTCACAAACCCCAAAAAATTTCTCACGCCGCACCAACTTGTTATGCAGGTTCTTTAATTCAGATTGATTTTGGCGAAGCTGGAGAAGACAAAGGATTTTACCTCGTTGAAGTGGAACCGGGACGCCCTGCAAAACCCGAATTTATTCCTATTCCTTGCCAAAAGCCTTTAAAAATCGTTAGATGTCATGAAAACGATTTAGAAGAAAATTTAGAAGCTAATCGGACACATCCAGGGTTTTTAAAGTTGGTGGTTGAACTGACTGCACCTAAAACGGGTTTAGCTGAGATGGTGCGTAAAGTTTGTCCCCAGACATTGATTGTTGAACCTCATTACTTAAAAACGGAGCAAGAAAATCCTACTGAGTACCGCGAAGACAATCAATTTGATGCTATTGAAGAGTTTCGTCGCTACTACTTGCAACGCCACGAAACGACAGTACCACCATCCATGTTAGAAGTATTTGAAAAATTGTATCAGGAGATGAGTGATGCGAGCGCTTGAATTATCCCTTGAAGGTTTTACTAGTTTTCGCTCTCGCGAAACTCTCGATTTTTCCGAACTCGATCTGTTTGCTATCACCGGACCAACGGGCGCAGGCAAAACTTCTCTTCTTGATGCTATCACTTTTGCACTTTACGGTCATGTCGCTCGATTTGGTAAGGATGCAACTGCTAAAGAACTTGTGAGTCTTGGAAGCCAAAATCTCAAAGTCAGTTTTCGCTTCTCAGTGCGTGGTGTGGAATATCGGGTGACTCGAACTTGGCGCGATCGCCCTAAAACTCCTGAGAGTAAAGTTCTGTTGGAATGGTTCCAAAATGATACTTGGGAAAAATTGGAGACAAAGAATGTCACCAAGCGAGTCGAGCAAGTGTTGGCGATGGATTATGACACTTTTACTCGTGTTATTCTATTACCTCAAGGTAAGTTTGATGAATTTATTAAAGGGAATAAAGTTAAACGTCGGGAAATATTGCGCGATTTAGCTGGATTTCAGATTTTTGAAAGAATGCGCCAACAAGCTCAAGGACAAGCTGATGGTTTGAAAAAGGAATATCAAATTCTTGAGCGTCAGTTGGAGGAGTTAGAGTTACCTTCGGCAGAGATATTTGCTGAAAAACAACAGCATTTAAATACTTTTGAGCAGCAGATACCTAAATTTAATCAAGCAGTCTTAAAAGCACAAAAAGCTTTGGATGAAGAAGAAACTTTGTTGAAGCAAATAGAGCGGTTAAACGAGCTGCGATCGCAGTTAGAAGGACTCGTTGCTAGATCGGGTAAAATTGAAGAATATAAACTACAGTTGCAACAATCTCAAGCAGCCGACCAAATTAAGGACACTTATGCTTTGGTGAAAGCTGCTAGAGACAGATTCAAAAAAGCACAGGCTGATGTTGTGTCAGCACAAAAGACTCTCACTCAAGCCACACAGGAATTAGAGCAGAATAAGACAAAACTCAATCAAGTGACAGAATACCAAAAACAGGTAGAACCTCAGTTCAAGGTGAGAGAAGAAGCTTTAAACTCAGCACGAAATTACGAAGAACAACGACAACAACATCAAACGGAGTTAACACGCAACCGTCAAACACTCTCTCAACGACAGAAAAACCTAGCCCTAGCTAAGCAGGAATTAGGCGATGCTGAGAAGAAACTAGAAGCAGCGAGCCACCAAGTTAAAGAAGCGGAAAAGGAACTGACTCAATATTCTCCGGGTGGTATTCGTTTAGAGAAACTTCAGGAAGTTTCACCACGGTTTGGTTCTTATAAGTTATTGCAAGAGCAAACGGAGAATTTTCGGCAAAAACTAGATAAAATAATTTTAGAACGACAAAAATTAGAGAAAAAATATCAGGAATATCTGGCAAAATCAGAAAAAGCAAAAGCCGTTTTCCAAGAAAAGCAAAAACTCTTACAAGAAGCTGAAGCTGCCAATAATCTTGCATTACAAAGTAACCATGCTGCTGCTTTACGTCAGACGTTACATGATGGGGATAACTGTCCTGTTTGTAATGGAACATATATAACAGCACAACTATTAAGTTTACCAGATATCGAGCAAGTTGATACAACAGAATTATTATCTCAGAAAGAAGGAGTAGAACAAGAATATACAGCTACGGAAAAAGCTATTACTAAGGCAGAGACAAATTTAGAAAACTCCAAGCAAAAAGAAGCTGAAGCTCAACAGGAATTCGCTAATTCTGAGGAGCAATTAACTAACTTGAAACAGGAAATTAGTTCTGTATTGGAAACAGAAGGTTGGGAAATTAACGCACTAAACCAAGAGTTTAAAGCATTGCAAGAAAGCGATCGCTTGTATCATCAAACTTTAACTAAGCAAAAAGATGTAGCAGCGCGGGTACGAGAAACTCAACAAGCATTGGAAGCTACTCGCAAGACTCATACATTAGCTTTAGAGGAATGTAACCAAGCTCAACAAGATACCCAACGTTGGGAACAGCAATTACAGGAAGTCGAAACCAAACTGCACGAAATTACTGGAGGTAAATCTTATGTGGAGTTGCAAACAGAATTAGAAAAAGATAAGCAGAGATTGGAAAAACAACTGAAACAGGTTACAGAAGGTTATCAAACAGCAGAGAAAAAAGCGATTCGATGTGAGGCTGAAGACAAAAAAGCCCGCGATGATGCAGATGCAGCACGTCTTCAAGAACAACAGATGGAATCCACTTGGCAAGTTGCACTTGTTTCTGAAGGATTTACTGAAGACAGTTTTCTGGCGGCGCGGACTGATTCTAAACAACAAACTTTTTGGAAAGGCGAAATTTCAGACTATGAGACTGCTAGAGTGGAAGTAGAAATACGAGTTGAAGAAGCAAAGTTACAGGTAGGCGATCGCACCACGAACTCAAGTACTATCCAATCTTTGCGTGATGCCAAAGTTGCAGCCGATGGACAACTCAAGCTAGCACAAAATCAACTCGCTCAATTAATGGCTTGGATACAATATGCTCAATCAAAGCAGAAGCAAGCGGAAAAACGACAAGAGGAATTGTCTTTATTAAAAACACAAGTGGATACTTATACAAATCTCGCTCGCAGTCTCAAAACTGATGAATTTCAAGCTTTTGCTTTGGAACATTTAGAAAGAGAGTTGGTGACTCGTGCAACCCATGTTTTGCAAGAACTTACAGATTCTCGTTATGCGCTGAGAATTCAAGATGGAGATTACTTGGTTGAGGATAATTGGAATGGTGGTGAATTGAGACGAGTACAAACTCTTTCAGGTGGTGAAACATTTGCTGCATCTCTTTCTATGGCACTTGCTTTGTCAGAAAAGTTATCTATGGGTGCAGAGTTGGGCAGTTTATTTTTAGATGAAGGTTTTGGAACTTTGGATGCAGATACGCTAGAAACTGTCTACCAAATTTTACAATCTTTACGACAGCAAGACCGATTAATTGGGGTAATTACTCATGTTAAGGCATTGGGAGAGCGATTGCCGCAAGTGAAAGTTTATAAGCGTCCAGAGGGATCGAGGATAGAAGTTGAGATTTTTTGAACAGAAATACAACCTCTGCTCTTCTCTGGTGTGTTCTCTGCGTCTGGAGCGGTTAAATGGGAGGGTGCCATCAGGCGGATGGGGTATAGTTTGGGGATCGTAAGTGTTTCTATATCTACAAACGTTAACAGCGACTCCGTTGCTTATAAATTTTTGTAAAGAAATAGTGGATTTCGTGTAAAACTCGTGCTGCTTCTGCTGAGAAGTAAGCAGAGGTTTGCACCTGTTGATAATAACCTCAGCAATTCGGGTCGCATTCCAGATTGAACAGAGTTGCTACCGACAATGTGAACCTCTATTAAGCTAATGCGCGTACAAGTTGCCTCTCATGAAGACCATTATTTGTCATGAATCAAAGTCAATACAAATGACTGATGACGAATGACTAAGGACGATCCTCACAAATAATGATTGTGCATTCTTATATGCCTAACAGCTTAGTCCTGACAGTTATGTCACGTTTTTCAAATAGTAAGGCAAAAATACATGGAACCAACATTGATTTCACAAGTGCAATCTCTAATAGACGAACTCCGAGAACTGGAAATTGATGCCCTAATACCTGAAAATCTACAAATTCGAAGGCTACAAGGTAAACCTGCACCTGACCCTAACAATACACCTACATCTGGCGATGATGTTCTGATCGGGACTCAAGGTCCTGATGAAATTTTTGCGCTAGGTGGCAATGATACCGTAGTGAGTCTTGCTGGCAATGACATAGTCAATGCTGGACCTGGGAACGACGGGGTAATTGCGGGGGCTGGCGATGACCAAGTAAATGGTGGTATTGGAACCGATGTACTCTTGGGAGGGACTGGCAATGACACCCTCAATGGCGCTCCGGGCAATGACACCCTTGTTGGTGAAGAGGGGAATGACATCCTCAATGGAGGTCTTGGCGATGATACCCTGATTGGTGACCTCACTGATGGTAGCGGAGCCGGGAACGATCTCCTCAGAGGTGGTGATGGAAAAGACAGGCTGTTTGGCGGTAACGGCGATGACCAACTGTTCGGTGAGGATGACGAAGACCAACTGAACGGTGATACTGGAAATGATTTGCTTGATGGCGGAGGTGACAACGACACCGTGTTTGGTGGCACTGGAAATGACACCGTTAGGGGTGGTGCTGGAAATGACGCTGTTATTGGTGGAGGTGGTAACGACTCTGTGTTTGGTGACAGTGGAAGTGACCGATTGATTGGGATTGACCCTTTTCTGCCACAACTCAACTTTGGCAGAAGCGAGGTTGATACTTTAACTGGTAATCAAAGTAACGACATATTCGTCCTTGGAGACCAAATCAATGACGCTGATGTCGTTTTTTATAATGACGGCAATTCTTCTACTGCTGGGACTGGCGACTATGCTTTGATTGCTGACTTTGGATTCGCTGGCGATCGCCTCGATCGCGGTAGCGATCGAATCCAACTTGCTGGCTCAAGCAGTAACTATTCCTTGGGTTCATCTCCTAGTGGCTTACCATCTGGTACGGCAATATTCTTCAATGAAGGCACTCCAGAACTGATTGGTATTTTGCAAGGAATCTCCCTAACGGATGTTAGTCTTGCCAATTCTGACCAATTCGTTTTCGTTTAACTGACATCTTCAACTAGAGACCGTAAATTTACGGTCTCTACACCCGTTAAAAACGCTTGGGAGCGCGATCGGCTTAGAGGAGTGCTCTTAGGGAGAAAAAAGATGAAAGACAATCAGCCTGAACAACTGTTTACAGAATTAGATCCTGTTTTTGAAGAAATTTCAGATGACAAGTCTGCTTCTATAACAGGAGGAGCCAGAGCAAACATCGCAGGCAGAATTCCGAGAGTAGGATCGACAACATTTCCAACAGTATATACCACCACTAGCGAATTCAATGACATTTCAATTCGATTGACTGAGAACCCTTACGACGTGAATGTTAAAGCTGTGCGTGCCGATGGCACGGGTGATGTAAGTAGTTACGTAAGGACGATTCCTGCAAACTACCACGGAGTCGTCACTGTTGCGGCGGACGTGCGCGATGGAACCAGATTTAAGCTTGACTTTGATGCTTCGACGCTGAATTACTTCGACATAGCAGGGCGGATCACTTACTAGAAGGAAGGCTTTAGTTAGCTTTTTGCTGTTAGTCTCGTCCGACTTCTGCACTAAGGAGAAAAAAGATGAACACTATTCAACACGAACCCTTGTTCACTGATTTGACCTCAGAACAAGCAGCAATCATTGAGGGAGGTGTGTTCTACCCGTACACGACTCGAGATGTTACCAGCCGATTGAACATTCGTTCTGGTCCCGGCACCAATTACAAAATCGTTGACTATTGGTATCCTGGCGAGGTCAAGTACCTGGAATCACCACCTATCATAAGGAACGGGTTCCAGGCATTCGATTCGTCGCGGGATAAGTGGGTGTCAACGCGATACATCCAGCGAACGGGGGGTCAGGGTATAGAGTAAAGATAAGCTTGATGCTCCAACGACGGACTTGTCCTTTGACATAGTATGGCTGATCGGGTACTAGGAGGAAGGCTTTAGCTTTTTGCCGTTAGTCTCGTCGGACTTCTGCACCAAGGAATTTAGTTAGAGCGATCGTTTTTGCTACTCATTTTGAGTTGGGTCAGACGGTCATGTTGTGTTGCAAAAAAAATTTTGAAACACTATTTGTCGTCATACTACAGTTTGGAACTCAATTCCATATAGGGTTTTTGGAAATTTTTGCAACACAACTTCTAACACACTGAAAACCAGCCATATCCGGTCGGAGCTTTTGCTGCGACCGCTCTTTCTCTCCTGCGTAAGTCTTGAAGATGAAATACCAAATTGTTTTACAACACAGCGAAGAAGACTGCGGCGCTGCCTGCCTTGCCACTGTTGCCAAACACTACAAACGCACCTTTGCCATCGGTCGGTTACGAGAAGCAGTTGGGACTGGTTCACGAGGAACCTCTCTGCTGGGGTTGAGACGAGGAGCCGAAGCTCTGGGATTCAATGCCCGCCAAGTCAAAGCTTCTCCGCAACTGCTCGACTCTTTACATAAAGTTTCGCTGCCCGCTATTATACATTGGAAAGGTTACCACTGGGTTGTTTTATACGGGCAAAAAGGGAAAAAATATGCTATTGCTGACCCTGCTGTAGGTATTCGCTATCTCACTCGCTCTGAGTTAATGAGTGGTTGGGGCAATGGCGTGATACTACTATTGGAGCCAGATGACAGCCGCTTTTACGAGCAGCCGTCAGATAAAGTAGGCGGCTTTGGGCGTTATCTGGTGCGGGTTTTGCCCTATCGCAACATTTTAGCTCAAGCGATCGCAATCAATATCGCCATCGGTCTCCTCTCCCTCGCCTCCCCGTTGATGATGCAACTGCTCACGGATGACGTGCTGGTGCGGGGAGATACCCAACTGCTTACCACAGTAGCAATTGGGGTCATTGTCATGAACTTATTTAGAAGTGCCATAGGTTTGGTACAGTCTCACCTGATTGGTCACTTCGGTCAGCGACTGCAATTAGGATTAATCCTAGAATACGGGCGAAAACTCCTACACTTGCCCCTCTCATATTTTGAAGGACGGCGCAGTGGGGAAGTTGTTAGCCGCATTGCCGATGTTGATGCCATCAATACTCTAGTTTCCCAAATTGTCCTCGGTTTACCCAGCCAATTTTTTATCGCTGTGGTTTCTTTGGGCTTTATGCTGTTCTACAGTTGGGGACTCACTCTGGCTTCCCTCGCCGCCTTTGTCATCGTCACGGTCGTCAACCTGCTTTTTCTCCCCGCTTTACGCCAGAAAACCCGCAGCCAAATTGTCTTAAGCACGGAAAACCAAGGCTTTCTCGTTGAAACCTTTCGCGGTGTCCAAGTTCTTAAAACTACCCAAGCGACTCCCCAAGCTTGGCAAGAGTATCAGAGCAATTTTGGTCATCTTGCTAACTTGGGCTGGACTACGATGAAGTTGGGGCTTTACAGCTTGGCTTCCTGGGTTCAGCTATTGGGTTAGTTGATGAGTTGATCGTTGCCCAGATTGTCATCCAACGCTTGACGGAAGTCATCGATGCTACCCCAGAAGACGAAAACGACTTCAAGAAGCCAGAGGCAGAAATTCCCCCAAATGCAGATATTACCTGCACCAACCTCAACTTTCACCATGCTGGTAGAGTTGACCTGCTTTCTGATTTTTCCCTAACTATGACTGGTGGTCAAGTCATTGCCCTGATTGGTAAATCTGGGTGTGGCAAAAGTACCCTCGCCAAAATGATTGCTGGGTTATATTCTCCCCAGTCTGGTAATATCCGCTACGGTATCTATAACCAGCAAGACCTCTCCTTGGAATGTCTGCGACAGCAGGTGGTGCTTGTACCTCAAGAACCGCACTTTTGGAGTCGCTCAATTATTGACAACTTCCGCTTCAGCTATCCCCACATATCTTTTGAGCAAATTGTTAGGGCTTGCCAAATTGCTGGTGCAGACGAGTTTATCAGTAAACTGCCTGACAAGTATCAAACCGTTTTAGGAGAATTTGGCGCTAATCTCTCTGGAGGTCAAAAGCAAAGATTAGCCATAGCAAGAGCCATAGTGACTGAACCGCCGATACTTATTTTAGATGAATCCACTGGCGCTCTCGACCCGGTGAGTGAAGCGCAAGTCCTAGATAAATTGCTGTACTACCGAACTGGGAAAACCACAATTATGATTAGTCATCGCCCAAAAGTCATCCAGCGAGCTGACTGGATTGTGCTGCTCGAACTTGGGCGCGTGAAAATCCAAGGGACTCCCCAAGAGCTACGCCATCAAAGAGGCGATCGCTTAGATTTCCTAGACGAAGTTGTTCCATCAACAAATGGTTTTGTTTCGTCCTTAGTCATTAGTCATTAGTCATTTGTTAGTAGTTAGTTGTCAAAATTACTACTATCTACTAACAACTAACCACTAACTATTTCCTATGCTTAGCCACTCCAATTCAGATTCTCTTCCCCTGATTGAAGAAAACGGTTTTCTACCACCTATTGGTCGTTGGACGACTGTTGGGGGAATGGTTATGCTCAGTTTTCTGGGAATAGCTATCGCTCTTGCCTCTGTAACCCAATACAAAGTCACTGTTAAAGCAGAAGCAAACCTGCGCCCTGCTGGTGAACTGCGGATTGTTCAGGCTGCTACAGAAGGTTCAGTTATGCGCGTCTCTGTGAAAGAGAATCAAGTTATTAAAAAAGGAGATGCGATCGCCACGATTGACAACTCTCGCCTTCTCACCAAAAAGAGCCAACTGCAAAGCAACATTCAACAAGCTCGCTTACAACTCGTTCAACTTAATGCTTAGATTAGTGCTCTCCACAGCCAGATGAGAGCCGAAACTGACCGTGTGAGCCGCGTTGTTGCTGCAGCCGAAGCTGAGTTATCGCACCGCAGTCGAGACTATCGGGACAAGCTTGTGACCACCGTTGCTGATGTCGAAGAAGCCGTGGCGAATGTCAGAATGGCACAGAGGGAACTGCAAAAAGCTCAAGTAGAGTTGGGATCGGCACAGGCGAATTTCAGATCGACGGTAGCCACCTTAGCCGCAGCGCGGTCAAAACGGGATAGGTATCAGGCGGTGGCGAAGGAAGGAGCACTGTCTCTAAACTATTTTGAGGAAGCACAACTGGTTGTTGACCAACAACAACAAGCTGTGGAGGTGCAAAAAGCAACAATTGAGGCGCAAAAACAAACCATTGAGCGGTTACAACAAGCAGTCTCAGCAACTGTTGCCAAACGACAACGCGCGATCGCGACCCTCAATCCAACTCAAGCAGAAGTTGCGATCGCTCAAGCACGCATTGCCCAAGAAAAAGCTGCTGGAAAAGCCAACCAAGCGACATTAGACAAAGAACGCAAAGCCTTGATTCAGCAACGAATTGAAATACAGAAGCAGCTAGAGCGGGATGTCCGCGAACTCCAACAAGTGGAAATCGACCTCCGTCAAACCGTCATGACTGCCACAGCCGACGGTATAATTTCCAAGCTTAACCTACGAAACCCCGGTCAGACTGTGCGTCCTGGAGAGGAAATCGCTCACATTGTCCCTAGTGATACCCCCTTAATAGTCAAGGCAGCGGTGGCACCTGAAGATAAAAGCAAGTTAAAAGAAGGACAAAACGTACTAGTGCGAGTTTCTGCCTGTCCTTATCCAGATTACGGCACTCTTAAAGGTAAGGTCAAGGCGATTTCCCCAGATGCATTTGTTCCTCAAGGCAATGGTGCTACTGTAGCAGCCTCCACAACAGCTAACAGCCAAAAGACGGCTGTAGGGGGTGCCTTTTATGAGGTCACAATTGAACCTGAAAGCCTTTCTTTACATCACGGGGAAAAACAGTGTTTTATTCAATTAGGGATGGAGGGCAGAGCTGATATTGTTTCCAAAGAAGAGACTGTACTGCAATTCTTTCTCAGGAAGGCAAGGCTAATTGCAGACTTGTAAGGTTGTTGATGAATTAAGGCTTGGGCAGTGTAATCTCTTTAAATGCAGCAAGAATTATTTCTGCGCTAGGTCTTGCAGTTTCTCGCTTCGGATTGCCAACATAAAGACCAGCAAGTTTTTCTTTCTCTTTTTCTAGATTGTAACGAACCTGGAATTCTAAAAGGTTTAAAACTCGCAAACCAATAGAGAGTAGTCTTATTAAACTATAGACTTTGTATGACAGCTTACAGCAAAAGGTACAAGTCGAAAACTAAACCAGCCAGTAAACTTACAGGAGTTAAAATTACTGATTGCTCTAACGTTTTTCACGCTTTTACTTCAGTTTCATGATTAAGAATTGTAACTATTCTCTGATGATTGCGTAAAACCTAGCCTCTCTCTTCCGAGAAACATATGAAGGCTTCAGTCAGAAGTTTATTTCCGACTAAAGCTGGATTTAGTTCATTAGACATTAATGGTAACGAAGGAGAAATTACATGGTATCTACTTCTGGTAACGATGTAATTTATAATGCTGAAGATTTTGATACAACTGACGGACTAGGAGACGACTTGTTGGGTATTAGTGGACGACCTACTCCCGGCAATGATGTAATTTATGGTACTAACAACTCTGACACAATTAATGCACTTGACGGAAATGACATAGTTTACGGACGCGACGGCAATGACACGCTCTATGGTGGGAGTAGCAATGACAGACTTTATGGTGAGAATGGTAATGACATACTTTATGGTGGGAGTGGCAATGACAGACTCTATGGTGGGAGTGGCAATGACACTATAATAGATGGTTTCGGGAGTGACATCCTGACTGGTAATGCTGGGGCTGATTATTTTTACATCACCTATGATGGTAGTGTTGACCGTATCACAGACTACACTCCCGCTCAAGGTGATAGATACTTCGTCATTTTCCCTACTGGTAGTACCTATTCTACTGAACAGTTCAACTACGATGTCAGTAGTGGTGCTTTGTCTTTCCAAGGCAACCAAATTGCCATTTTTGAGAACAAACCTACTGATTTCTCAACAAGCAGTTTTAGCTTAACAACCAGTCAAGATTTAACAACCAGTCTCGGCTCTGACATCTTTTAAGAGTGTGTTGATGTTAAGTCTAAGTAGTTAAAGTCGAGGATCGTTTTAGAAACTGCAAACTTAACACTGGATAGAGCAACATCTGTCCAGTGTTTTTAGTCGTTACTTTTTAACTTGCTTGTTGACGTTTAATTTCTTGTCTTAATATTTCACATTGTTTTCCAGCAACTCTTGCTTGTTGCCTGTACTGTTTAGCTTGTTCTCGGTCAGTTAAACAAAGTTCAGTTGCTTTTTTACTAAATTCAACTGCTTGTTTGCTGAATACTTTAATCTGAGTTCTTAAATCTTCAACTGTGTTCATAATTACCTGTTTCTTGTCTTTTTAACTCTTGTACTAAAGCCTGACATTCTCTACTAGTATCTCTAGCTTGTCGCATCAAATCGAGTTTTTGTTTGCGATTTTCTTTTGGTTTAATGGGTATCAAACCTGCTTGACGGCTTAATGTGGCTGCCGTTGCGGCATATTTTTTTATTTTTGCTTTAAGTTCTTCAGTTGACATCTTCTAACTTCCTAATTCTAAATTTCCCATTTGTTCATATGTTTATTGTTGCGGTGGACTTCCCCCGTTATTATTTCGCAAGTATTACCAGATTTGTTGTATTTCAAGTTGACGTTGTTCTATTTCGCGTTGGCGTTCCTCCATCTGCCTACGAAACTCTTGACGGTCGATTGCGGCTTGCTGACGATCTTGGGCTGCTTCCTCTGCTAATCTGTTGATGTTGCGGGTAGTTTGCGCGTTTAACTCATCTACTCTTTGGCTTACTGCGGCTACGTTCTCGGTTAACTGCTGAATGTTCGCTACCAGTACATCAATATTGCCGTCATGCTGTTTAATTGTTTCGTCGTGTTCGGCTACTTTCTCGCCTACATTCACAAATAAAGTCTCTAGCCTGCTTAAACGTTCTTCTATGGTTGGTCGATTTGTGGTCATTTATCCGTACCTTCTAATTGTTTGATTTTTTCTAGCTCAGTATCTAACTGGTTTCGGTGTACCAATTCTCCTTTGAGAATTTTGTGTACTATATCGTCAACTCTGGCACTGGCATTACCACCTTTTTTAAGCCAAGCTACCGTTTCAGGTAAGAGCGTTAGGTTACAGGCGACTTTGTTCTGTCTCCTGGATGCTGCACCCATCTTCAGATTCTCTAAAGATGCTGGATTCATGTTTCGTTTGGGCATTCCAATTTATGCGCGTAGTTGGATAATACTCAGTTTAGCACTCACTTTTTCAAATGTGTGCATTACTGAGATGATTTTTAAGGGTCGTCAAAAATTCTGTTGTGGTTGCTTGCTTCCGAATTCCGAGCATTAAACTAACACCTTCCGAATCGACTTCGGAAAGCTTCGGAAATTCGGTATAGACAACCGAACTCCGAACATTGTGAAAGCTGCTCGTATCTTGACTTTCAGTCTAATGTTCGGAGTGTAGACAACCGAACTCCGAGCATTAAACTGTCACAGTGCCAGTTGGCGAACGCGTGCCTTATTTCCGATTGATTCGCATTGTTTCCGATTGATTCGGGGAAACGGTAGCGGGTTGAAGAAAAGTGCATTGCCAGAACACAAACACAATCCCCAGAGCTATGAGCAGCGGTAAAAGCCAGTTTTTAGTAGGTAATTGAAAACTGGAAAGAGTTAACTGTGGTTCGGGCTTGAGTATAGGCTTGAACTGATTCAAAGGAGTGTCAAAACTTTGCATATAGGCTTGTACTTGGTATTGAGCCGAGAACCGAGTAATTTCCTGCAAGATGGTCTGAAAAGTCTTATTCTGTCTGGGTTTGATAATTTGCTACATTAGGGTCAAAAAAAGTCGTGTTTTGTAACGAGAAATCAAGCCTTTTGAGGTCCGGAATGCAGGTTTTTACAGCCATCTCGGTGCAATGCCTTCTACTGCTGGAACTGGCGACTACGCTTTGATTGCTGACTTTGGATTCGCTGGCGATCGCCTCGATCGCGGTATTGATCGAATCCAGCTTGCTGGCTCAAGCAGTAGCTATTCCTTGGGTTCATCTCCTAGTGGCTTACCATCCGGTACGGCAATATTCTTCAATGGAGGTACTCCAGAATTGATTGGTATTTTGCAAGGAATATCTCGAACGGATGTTAGTCTTACCAATTCTAACCAATTCGTTTTCGTTTAACTGACATCTTCAACTAGTAGTCCGCCACATTAATTCTAAATGGGTTAGATTGGTCAGATCCCCGACTTTTTTGAAAAGTCGGGGATTTTGCAGTCCATTAAAATTATAGAATAATACTAAGCTTCATGTTAAAGTTTTACTTATTATGTCTACCTACCTAAGAGGTTGTTTGAAAAGTGGTTAGCTGTGATTTTAATTGCATTATTACCCCCCTTAATCTCCCCTTAGAAAGGGGGGAAACAAGAAAAATCTAGTTCCCTCCCCTTTCTAAGGGGAGGGTTAGGGTGGGGTAAAAAATATTTGATACATTGAACGTGACTTTTCAAACATTCTCTAAGCAAGACTCTGACTTAAAAAGATTCGTTTACTACATGATGAGCCGGGATGTTGTCACTGGGAGTACCACTTACTTCAACAACGCCTGAGAGATTCAGAATATTATTAGCCCGGATTTATCGCATAGAAGAACGCGAGCGCCTAACCTCAAGAAGCAGTGACATCGTAGGACATTGCTGCGATCGCTAACACTACTCACTTTTGATAAAGACGGGGTGTGAATAAGGGCAAAAACATGGCAAGAAAAAAATTTAGATTACGAATAATTAAACGCCTTTTCAATTTACTGTTGCTTTTAGCTATGTTCTTGGGGGGAGGATTATTGCCTCCTACTTTTGCTCATATAAAAGCGGCAAATTCCATTGTTCAAAGTGTCCCTAATACCCAAAACTTGGCGGAACAAGGGAGAAAATTCTATGAAGCCTCGCGCTTTGCTGATGCAGTAGGGATGTGGCAACAAGCGCTCCCTGCATTCAAAGCCAGTGGTGATGTACTGCGACAAGCCATGACACTGGGCAATCTATCATTAGCTTATCAGCAACTGGGACAGTGGGTTGAGGCAGAAGGTGCGATCGCTCAAAGCCTGAACCTCTTAAAAACCTCTCCAAATATAAACACAAAAGAGCGCTCCCAAATTCTTGCACAAGTTCTAGATATTCAAGGTCGCTTGCAATTAGCGCTTGCCAAACCCGAAGATGCCCTCAATACTTGGCGACAGGCATCTGTTATTTATACTCAAATAAACGATAACAATGCTCTTATCAATAACCGCATTAACCAAACGCAAGCGATGCAAGCCCTAGGACTTTATCGCCAAGCTCAAAAGACATTAACTGAAATCGCCCAACTTTTACAAAATCAACCAAACTCGACACTCAAGGTTATGGGATTGCGTAGCCTTGGCAACGTCCTAGCTACTATAGGTGATTTAGAAACATCCCGGCAAATATTGCAACAAAGTTTAGAAATAGCAAAAGCCATGCGAGATCCGCAAGCGCTCGGTGATGTTCTGCTAAGTCTAGGCAACACAGCTAGCGCCTTGCAAGATACTCAAGCAGCTATAAAGTTTTATCAACAGGCTAGTAACGCTGCTACCTCACCCATGACGCGCGTTCAAGCTCAAGTCAATCAATTGAGATTACTGCTAGATACCAAACAATGGAAACCTTTTTATGCGTTGTCATCTCAAATCCAAACTCAACTTACTGATTTGCCTCTTAACCGCACAGTAATTTATGCCAGAATCAACTTTGCTGAAAGTCTGATGAAATTGGCGAGTGAGAAAGGGTTAGGGAGCAGGGGGCAGGGAGTAGGTGGTGAAATGACTTCCTTCTCCCCCTCATACCCTTCTGTCCTACGTACTTCTGCTCAATTACTGTCAACTGCCGTGCAGCAAGCAAAAAGTCTGCAAGACCAACGCACAGAATCTTATGCTCTTGGTACCTTGGGTAAGGTGTATGAACAAACCCAACAGTTGTCTGATGCACAAAACTTAACTCAGCAAGCCTTGCTTATAGCTCAAGCTGTTGACGCTAAAGACATTGCTTATCGTTGGCAATGGCAACTAGGACGTTTGTTGAAAGCTAAGGGAGATACGACTGGAGCGATCGCAGCTTACACTGGAGCAGTCAATCACCTCCAAGCCCTCCGCAGCGACTTAGTTGCTGTCAATCCCGCAGTTAAGTTTTCCTTTCGAGAGGAAGTCGAACCCGTTTATCGACAGCTAGTTGATTTACTTTTACAATCTCCAGGGAATACCCAACTTAGCTCAGAAAATATTGAAAAAGCTAGTGAGACCATAGAATTGCTGCAAGTAGCAGAACTTGACAACTTTTTTCGGAATACCTGTTTAAATGCTCGGCTCTCAAGTAAAAAAGCAGAACCCACAGCAGCCGCTATCTATCCATTTATGTTGCCAGACCGACTGGAGGTTATTCTCCAATTACCTCAAAAGCGTTGGCTGCACTATACTACTCCGGTAGGTGAAAAGGAAGTGCAAAGTACTGTAGACCAACTACGAGAAAATTTACCCAAGCCACACACACTGCGACAGGTTCAGTCCTTATCTCAAAAGATTTATGATTGGCTGATTCGACCTGCTGAAGCCGCCTTAGCTGAAAGCAAAACCCCTAATTTAGTATTTGTACTAGATGGTGGGTTGCGAAACATTCCGATGCCAGCTTTGTACGACGGTAAACAGTATCTGGTAGAGAAGTATAGCATTGCACTGACTCCCGGTTTGCAACTGATAGAACCTAAACCATTGCAGAAAAAATTAAAAGCAATAGCCGCAGGATTGAGTGAATCACGTTCTGGGTTTTCTGCGCTCCCTAATGTGAAGCTTGAATTAGAAAAAATCCGCTCTCAGATACCCAGCAGTATTCTTATAAACCAGGAGTTTACCAGCAAAGCATTGCAAAATCGCATTAATTCTTTGCCTTTCCCTGTCGTTCACCTTGCAACTCACGGTCAGTTTAGCTCTAAAGCTGAGGATACATTCATTGTCGCTTGGGACGATCGCATCTTTGTTAAAGAGTTTAATACCTTAGTGCGAACGATCGAGCAAAACAGACCAGAAGCTATTGAATTGCTCATCCTTAGTGCGTGTCAAACCGCAGCCGGGGACAAACGAGCTGCTTTAGGAATTGCTGGTGTCGCTTTCCAAGCAGGAGCACGTAGTACGATCGCTTCCCTATGGAACTTGGATGACGAATCTACTGCCGTGTTGATGAGTCAATTTTACCAAGAGTTAGCCAACAAAAAACTCACAAAAGCCGAAGCACTCCGTCGCGCCCAGTTAGCTCTGTTACAGAATCCTAAGTACAAGCGTCCCAGGTTTTGGGCACCCTACGTTCTGCTAGGTAATTGGCTCTAAGACCCAGTAGAACACTTATAGTTTGAAACGGCATAAGCACCAGTCCTGCATTTCGCATCTATACTGCAATATATTGGTAACTTTTTGTAAAGAAATAGTGGGTTTTGTGGAAAACATTTGCGCGTGAGACTGAGTAAGTAGACAGGAGTTGCTTTGACTTCCAATGTGTGTAGTTTACTCAACAAAGAGTACAAAGTGACTATCGTTCAGCAACTACTTTAGATGGAGGTTGTAATCGTGGTATATAAAGAAGGCACTGATATAGGCGAACGTATAGATGGGACTCCACAAGATGACACATTAGACGGCAAAGGAGGTAATGACAGGATATACGGCGGTGCAGGCAATGACACTCTCATAGGTGGGGCAGGTAACGACTACTTAGTAGGGGGATCTGGTAATGACAGACTGACTGGTGGTCCGGGTAGAGATACCTTTGTACTCTATCACTCAGGTGGCGGTTTTGATACGATTACGGATTTTACAGTTGGTGCTCTTGGTGATGTTATTGATGTTACCACTGCTACCAATCTTACCATTCGCGGTTATGAAACATTCGATCTTGATATTAACCTTACTGAAGGTGCAGCTACTGGCTCTACTGAGTTTACAACTTATTCACTGCCGATTGGTTCGAGTAGCGCTACACCACTTCCCCCTGGCATAACATATAATTACTATACTGGTATTCTAAGTTCTATGGGGCAGCCGATAGCTCAGTTCTCAGCTCCTTACCCTAATTTAAGTGGTAATGATTTTATATCATTGTGATCTGCGTAGTAAAACGAAAAATTAGGATTTGTATTGGGTGTAGAGAACAAAGTGTAGGATATGGGGAAAAACTTTAAAGTTACGCATTATACTCTACACCCAATACGTCATATCTAGTCTTAACGAATAAGCTTGGTATGGAAGTTCTGATAAAGCAACTTTACCTATTAGTAGAGATGAGTTCTATGCGTTTAAAAAGCTTGTTCAGTCAGGGTTACCAGTTAGGATTGTCAGGATTACTGGTTTTAGTTGGGTTGCTTGGAGGAGGGGGCAGTATCACCTTTGCCGAGGTCACTGCCGACTCTTCATTGGGAACTCAAGTCACAATTAACGGCGATACTCTGGAGATTACAGGAGGTACAACCGTTGGCGATAAAAATTTATTCCATAGTTTCAGTAACTTTAGTGTTCAAGGTGAGGAGGTAGTCAATTTCCATAGCGCCTCTAACATTAATAATATTTTGGTGCGAGTTACAGGAGGAAACCCCTCTGATATCCAGGGAACGCTTCAAACTCAGGGCAATGCTAATCTCTTTCTCATCAACCCTAACGGCATTTTATTTGGAGAAAATGCCCGATTAGATATTGGCGGTTCATTTGTAGGAACAACAGCTAGTGCTATTCAGTTTCCTGGTGGTGAAGAATTTTCCATGACTTCAACAGTTAATCCGCTTAATCCCTTGCTAACGGTGAATCCTTCTGCATTTCTGTTTAATCAAGTTGCATCTGGGCAAACTTCTATTCAAGTCAATACTAGCCCACAACCTTTGTCGGTTCCTGACGGTAAAAGTTTGTTGCTAGTGGGCGGCGACGTGAACTTGGAGGGAGGGCGACTGCGGGCTAGAAGTGGTCGAATCGAATTAGGAGGGTTGGCAGGAGTAGGAACCGTAGGCTTAAACATTGATGGCAACAATCTCAGCCTAAGTTTTCCTGAGGCTGTAGCGCGAGCCGATGTATCTCTCACCAATACAGCCAGAGTAATTGCTGATGGCAGAGGCGGTGGCAGTATTCAGGTGCAAGGCAGGCGTGTTAGGCTTACGGATGATTCAGAGATTAGAACTATTAATACTATCGAAGCAGAAGCGGGAGGAACATTAGCGGTAATCGCATCAGAGTTAGTAGAACTTCTGGGAGGAAGCCGCCTGTTAACCACAACGGAAGGCACTGGAAATGCGGGCAATATCAGGATTGAAGCTGGACGGTTAATTATTCAAGACGGAGCACAGGCTTCAGCTACCACTCGTAGTGAAGGGCAGGGGGGAAAATTGTCTGTGACAGCAACAGACTCTATCCAACTCATTGGAGCCTTGGGAGATGAACCCAGTGGTTTGTTTGCTCGAACAGAAGGCGCTGGAGATGCAGGAAGTTTAGAGATAGAAACTAGGCAGCTAATTGTTCGAGATGGGGCACGAATTTCAGCTTCCACAGAGTCTACTGGAAAGGGGGGAAGCATTATGGTGAAGGCTGGAGAATTGAATGTTTTGAATGGAGCTGAAGTCATTGTCAATAGTACAGGGTTAGGAGATGCAGGCTTACTCTCAGTAGAAGCTAACTCTATCAATCTGGACACCCAAGGAAAACTGGCAGGTACAACAGCATCGGGTAGGGGTGGGAATATTAGTTTACAGGTGCAGGATTTAATAGCCATGCGTAATGGTAGTGCGATAACAACTACAGCTGCCAACAACGGTAGTGGCGGTAATATCACAATTAATGCGACCTTCATTGTCGCCGTACCTAGAGAAAATAGTGACATTCTTGCTAATGCCAATGAAGGTTCTGGAGGTCAGATTGAAATCAACGGCACTGGCATATACGGACTCTTAAACCGCACAGGGCAAACCCCAAGTGATAATATCAGCGAAATCAATGCCAGTTCAGAATTTGGTATAGACGGCTCTATAGAAATCAACACACCTGATATTGACACCAACAGTGGCTTAATTAACTTACCAACAGTACCAGTCGATACTGAAGTAGCACAGGGCTGTACTGCGGGTGAAACTCAAGCCCAAAGCGAACTTATCATCACTGGACGTGGCGGCTTACCTCCTAACCCAGGTGAAGCACTCAGTTCTGATGCAGTGCAGGTAGATTTAGTGACTCTCAATCCAAGTACTGACAACCGCAATAGTTCAAATGTTAGCAAAAATCTCACTACTGCCACTTCAGAGAGCATTATAGAAGCTACTGGGTGGGTACTAAACGAAAAAGGTGAAGTAGTCCTTACAACTAATTCTTCCACCACTACGCCTCATAGCCCTTGGTTTAACCCTGCTTCTTGTAGAACAAGTTAGCGTTGGACTTCACTACTGATTTTCCAAGCTACAGCACTTCACTTTTTATTAACAACAACAAAATCACATAGAGATAGATATGTCATTAAAAACAGAAGATTCTGGGGAATTTATCAAATCTGAACCGTTTTTACTGCCTTATTCTCAAGCGAGTTTCCATGTTTTAATCAATGCAATTAACAAGTATGAGCAAGCTGTTAAACAACACATCGATCCCGAAATAAACAGTGAAGATGCTATTTTATTATTAGCAAATATGATTGAAAAACTGACAAATTCTTTGTTAAAGAATACAAGGAATGCGTCAAAAAAATAATGAAACAAAGCTGACGTAGTGTCTTTTGACTTGTAGTTTGTTGCATTAATTTTGGGAGCATCCCAATCTGGCACACGCCCTCAGAATAGAATTCACCGTCACGTTAATACAAAAGTCCTCGCAGGCGGACGAGCGCTTGTATAGACGCGATTTCTAATCGCGGGCGTGTTTTTTCCCGAAGGGGTGCTGACTGTATCAGTCTGGGCTTCACTGCTGACGTTCTAAAGTGCAACAGTCCACTTTTGGTTCCGTTACCATATTACTCAAGTTAACAGCCTGCAATAGTGCAGCCCAAGAACTATCTTGCGGATTGGTGTGACGTAGTTCATTAGCAGTGCTCAGGGCATCATACCAAAAACCATTAGTCCCATAAAGGGTTATGCGCTGACCAGGTGTTGCTTTTTCCAGCTGAGTTTTCAGAGCAGAGTTCAGTAACTCCCGTCTTACGTATCCTTCAATATCAGCAATAATTTGAGCGTCCTTATTGCAATAGATATTCAAATACCAACGGTACTGCTTACCAATTTCTAGAGGTGCTGCTTTTGATGGCAGACGAATGCTAATAACTCCCGGTGTCCCAGTTAAAAGAATTTTGTAAATTGTCTGATTTTTTTGTGCTTCATCTTCTAGCACAAACTCTCCATACGCAAAAGAGGACGAATAAGGAACATAGAATAAGAAAGTAGGATGTTCAGCAGCTGTCACTCCCAATACCAATTCTGACCCTGAATATACAGGCACTAACGCTGTTAACCGCTTTTGAGAAACGGACGACAGGGGCTTGTTCGCTTCCCGAGTACAGCCACGGCTACCAGCTTCTTCTCTCTTACCGGGTTCTCCAATGTCAGTCGGTGGTGGCGGTGCAACGAAGATCGACGAACGGTTTAATTGTTCTTTTGGTTTTAATGTTGGGTTTTGTCCAACCAATAGGGAGTTGACAGGTTGTGCATATGCTTGCACACAGCTAAATAAGACCCAACTAACAGCAAGGGGAATTTGAATCTTCACAAATAATTTCATCTCTTTAATATGCCTCTTGTTGTAGAAATTACTTCCTTTCCGCTCTAAAATTACTGATTTTTGTAGGGTGGGCAGTGCCCACCAACGGCGAATGGTGGGCACTGCCCACCCTACCTGTTTAGGTAATCGAATGGCGGAAAGGGAGTAGTTGTCCCTGACTTTGTGGAGTGCGGTAAACCACTACAGTACAGCTGGTAACTACTAATACTAAGGCTGATGGGACGAGGGGAAGCCAGATGCCTTGGATAAAGAGGACTAAGCAAACAAGGTATAAAACTGAGAGTGTGCTGGCGATCGCAACTATTAAATAGAATTTTGACCGACAACTCAAAGCAAGCCCTCCCCCAACAACAGCCCAACCCCAAATCCATAAAACTTCGCCCCAAATCGGTAAAACTGATATTAAAGGACGTCCTTCTTTAGCGGCGCTAAGAATTTGGCTTACCATCTGCGCTTGCAGAATTACCCCTGGCATTTCCTCGTGGTGAGTATTGTAAGGTGTAGGAAGATAGTCGCGGAAACTGCGTGCAGTAGTACCGATAAGGACAATTCTGTCTTTCACTTGTTCGGGGTTGATTTTACCAGTGAGAACTTCTTTAAGCGTGACAGTAGGAGCAATTTCTAAAGGAGAGCGGCGGTTAGAACGATAATTAAGTAATATTTGGTAGCCACTTGTATCTTCTTGTTGATAACCGCTTATAGGCGAACGCAATCGCTTCAAAACAACTTTGCCTAACTGCAATTCTCCTTCATTATTCTTAGCGAAAATGCCCTCCTTTGCCAGATAATGGAATGCTAATTGGGCACTAAGGGCATAAGGCACAGTACAAGGGGAGACGGGATCTGTTGATTTCATGGCAATCAGGTGACGGCGCACAACTCCATCTGCGTCTTGGATAACATCACTAAAACCAAGGCGTGATTGTGGCACCTCTGGAGGGGGTGAAATTCCTGGATGTGGGGGTTTGCTTGCGCGATCGCTGACTTTACATATGGCGAAGAAGCGATTATCGCTTTGTAAACGAGTTGCTAAAGACGCCCGGTTAGACTCTACTAGAAAATCACGGTAAATATCTAAGCCAATTAACCTTGGTTGGAACTGTGTTAGTTTCTCCAACAGTCGCGCTAGTGCCGTGTCTGAAAGCGATCCTTTTCTTTGCTGCTGTTCTGGCAGTTGAAAATCTTCTTCAGTTATTGTGACTATCAATAGCCGTGAATCCTGCCCTTCATCCGGACGCGATCGCATCAGTCTGTCATAAGAGAGTATCTCCCATGTTTGCAATCCTCCTAGATGCCTCATCCCTAACACACTAGTAGTTACCAATAAACTGAAAAATAGCAAAGCTTTCCAAGAGCGACTGTTGAGCGACAACTGGGGCTTTGCCCAAGTCATCGGCGCTACAGCAGGATGTTCGCAAATGACTGGCAACCAACTTGCGCCTGGGTAATCTTTCTCCATTCCTTCAAGCCTTTCTCTAGCCGTCCGAACCGCAGCGTATATGGACTCTCCCGATGAAAAAGCCAACAGAAAATATTTTAAAAACGTTTGAGCAACCAAGTCTGGTACGGGTTCCCGCATGACGATGATTTGTGGAATGTATAAATCTTGCAGTTCTTTCGCTAATCCCAATCCATCACAGGAATTGAAAATTGCCAATTGCAACCCATTAGCAACGGCATTTCTTAGAGCATACTTAAGTTCGTTAATTGTTAAGTTATCTGTTTGATTGATATAAATGCGACCTATGTCACCCTCTGATTTGCTATGACCGGCGAAAAACAGAATGTCCCAATGTTGGTTCCACAATTGGTCGTGAATGTCTTGAGGTTGAGGCTTTTCTAGAAAAGTTATGGCAGCATTGGGTAATTTTTTTAGCAATTGGCGGTCTTGGTCTACATCAATATCGACACTATCGCCGAAGATCGCCAAAATTTTGATTTTGTTTTGTTCAGAGGATGCCTGCGATGGTAGTACTTGTTCTGACTCTGGGACGCTCAAGGCAACTTCAGATTTACGGTAATCTCGGTCAATTAAATCCCACAAATGCCAGGGAAGTTTCCTTAGCTGCAAACAAGGGGTGCGAATTATTACCCGTACTTCATCTTCAGGCATTAAGTATTTAAGCCATCTCTCCCGAACGGGACGAAATGATTCCGATTGCAACCAGTCATTTAAGCGCGATCGCAATTCGTTCGTTAAGGTATGGCAGTCCTCACGTCGCTTCGAGATAGAACCATCGTAAACAATCTTTTTAGCTTTAATACGGGTAAATTTCCATAAATTGCGGTAAGTTGATTGCCATTGGTCAATGGCGATCGCTATATCTGGATTGGGGGGCAAATTGCCAGTAATTTCCGTAGCGGGACGTTTGCCTTCAAACCCAATTTCTAGTGTTACCCGCACTCCCAGTTGTAAGTTGCCATCTAATTTTAGCACAACTAACTTCCTCATTGCTAGCACCCCCCTGTATTCGCTTTAGATGACAAAATTTTCTGTAGCGCTAATATTCCCCAGTACCAGTTTAGTGCTGAAACGTTCTCCCACTTCAGCACTAAACTGCAATTGAATATTTTTATTAGTACTTCTAGTTTGGGCTTCCATGACAGATATTCCCTCAAAGTCTAGCACCATAAGTTGAAGATTCTGTGGCAAATAATTTTTTCCACTTGTTGGATGTACTTCGACGATAATATCCAGTTCTGATTCGTTATTTGGACTAAGGATAACTACCAGAACCACCGCTTGCTCAGTTGTTTGGTTTCCCCCCAAATTAATTAACTTGCTCCTGCTAACAAAATCCTCCTTAATACTTCTCAGACTGCTGATTGCATAAACTGGTTGAGTGCCTAACAGAGCTTCAACTTCTTGCCAACCAGTATCAAAAATATTCTCAAACCATTGCACAACATTGATGAAATTCTTACTTGAAGCAAGCGTTGAATAATTTAATTTTACTACACTGTCTTGAGTCTGACAATCTAAGTAATCTAGTAATTTCTCCAAAGATTGCAGTTCGCTAATTAGTAATAGATCGCTAGAAACTTCCCGAACAAATCCCAACAGCTTTGCCTCTCGAAATGATTTACTAATCTGTACAACTACATAGCCAATTCTATTGGATAGTACTTCAATGGGTATATTGACAAACTCTTCTCCTTCCAAAACCGAGCGGCACTCCAACTTGCCCAAATTCTTTAGCTCCAAATCCGCTACATCAAAAAGTATCTGTTGCATTGGGTTCCAGCTATCACTTGCTTCCAAGTCTGTTTCAAATCCCATGTATTGCAAATACGAATTCACAAAAGATACAGATAAAGTATTGCGGCGAACTTGTTCGCGTTTCTCTTGTGTTACTTGTTGTCTGCAAAACTTTTCAGCCAGCCACCTAAGTTGTGGAGGTATAGGCCCTGTATATGTTAAAAATTCTGTTTTGTTCGTCATAATTCTTCTCTTTTCTACCTGCTTGTATGAAATCTACAAATATTCTCGTAATTTAAAAGCAAATTTTTTCACACATCTTTGATAAAAGTTATGTAATGATGTTATTCCAATTCCCCATTCTTGTGAAATGGTTTTCCAAGATATTCCTGAATATCTTCTTTTGGCTATTGCTTGAAAATTTGCTTCAGGATGACCTTTGATATGTTCCTTGATAAAAATTCTTTCTGGGTCATCTTCTATATATTTTATAATTTCTTCGTATAAAGATATAGATTCTGGTGAAGCTAAATTTTCTAAGTGTGAATTTTCCAATTTAATTTCATTACTGCTTCCAAGAATTTTCGGTATAGCCTCTGGAAAAAATCTTTTA
This sequence comes from Scytonema hankhaensis NUACC26, assembly GCF_045865695.1. Taxonomy (NCBI): domain Bacteria; kingdom Bacillati; phylum Cyanobacteriota; class Cyanophyceae; order Nostocales; family Scytonemataceae; genus Scytonema; species Scytonema hankhaensis. The sequence continues at coordinate 9,310 of NZ_BAACAP010000157.1, read as the reverse complement.
GTCAGTAGTACATTCACCCAAGTTATGACCTCACCGCGTCCGGGATCGTACTTGCAAATATTGTCACTTTGACAAAGATACAAAAATAAGGTTTGTACTGCTTCTTCATAAATATCTTCATAAAGTAGTTGAAATTGACCTTTATAGGGACGAATAAGCTTTCCCGACTGCCAAATGGTATCTATTAACTGTGTTAAAGCCATTCTTCGCTCCTTGGTTGCCTGTGGATATCCTTGGGCAAAGAGCGCTAATTCTTTAAGTCTTGTATCTAGCTGTTGTCTCTTGTCGTTAGTCATAAAAGACCTCGAACGCGATCGCACCTCAAAAGCTAATCTCTATCTCTCTTAGTAGAGCAAACAACTTTTACACAAACTTAGAAAAATTGTTACAAAAATTTACTAAATTCGAGCAGATTCAGACGCCAGTCTTAGATGTATTTCATGCGAGCGCTATAGAATCAAATGAAAACACCAAAAAGTGGTGCTAACATATGGTATGATTTATTGGTGTAAAACAATGGATTCACGAATAACAGTACGCTTTCCAGCAGAACTTTTGGATAAAGCTAAGACTGTCAAAAACGATGCGGAATCGCTCAATGACTTAGTAGTTTTAGCACTAGAAAGAGAAGTGCGTCGTCGTAAAGGATTAGCGGCTCACGAAAAGATTCTTGCGATCGGTCGGCAAATTCCGCAACAGCCAGATGCTACTGAATTAATTCATCAGATTAGGGAAGGCGAAGAGCGAGATGTCTAGAATCGTATGCTTAGATACCAGTGTATTCATTAAATATTTGGTCAGTGCGGAATACGAACCTTTAGCCGTGGCTCTTGTTGTTGAGGCGATTGAAGGTAGTGCAAGGATAGTTGTACCCTACTTTACATGGGCAGAAGTCGGCTCTGTATTGCGAAAAAAAGTCAGAGCTAAGCTAATTAATCTCGAGCAAGCAAGTGAACTTTTTGCGGCATTTTGTGAATTGCCTATTGAGTATCTTGATAGCCAAATCCTTCGCGCTCGAGCATGGACGCTAGCCGAACAATATCAGATGCCAACTTTGTACGACGCAGCATTTTTAGCTTGTACTGAAATAGTCGGAGCTAACTGCAAGTATTGGACTGCCGACAAAAAGCTACTTAATCAACTTGGACAGGCAAAACCTTCCTATGTTAATGAAGTGCCATAGAGTTAAGACCAATTCAAAAATATAAAGCGATCGCTTTGGAAATAGTAAGGGCATTGGTTAAACTCTTATCCCACAAGCTTCTTTACATTGTACTATGATACGAGAAGCTGAACTGAAAAGAGAAATTGACTGTTTTCCAAGTTCAGTCAATCTAAAACAAGCCACTCGCGTAACCGTACCAGAAAAGGCTATGTCCCCAGATACCACAACTAAAAAAACGGAGACAAAATGGCCGATTGTTGAGCCATATGAAGTGCCAACACCACCGACAAATCTAATATTTGATGATGGAGAACCATTGGAAAGTAACCGCCACAGGATTGCCATAAATGTTTTGATTGAATCAGCGCAAGCGGCTCTTGCTGGACGCGAGGATTTTTTTGTAGGTGGTAATATGTTCGTCTACTACAGCAGTTTGCAGGTATTGAATCGCGATTTTCGCGGACCGGATGTGTTTGTGGTGTTGGATGTGGATGGGACGCGCGATCGCCAAGGTTGGGTAGTGTGGGAAGAAGAAGGGCGCTATCCCGATATGATTATTGAGTTACTCTCACCAAGCACAGCACACGTAGACCGCGAGGAAAAGAAGCATTTGTATGAGAGAACATTCCACACAACAAACTATTTCATTTTCGATCCGTTCGATCCCCAATCCCTGAAAGGGTGGCAATTAGACAACAAGCAACGGTATCAACCCTTAGAGATAGATGGGTCAGGTTGGCTGTGGTGCGAGACCTTACAGCTATGGTTGGGAATATGGGAGGGGCAAATTCGCCGCGAACCCGCAAAAGGTACTTGCTACTGGTTACGGTTGTTTGACCGAGAGAAGAACTTAATATTGCTACCAGAAGAAATAGCAGAGCAAGAACAGCAACGCGCCGAGCAAGAACGACAACGCGGCGAGCAAGAACGACAACGCGCCGAGCAAGAACAGCAACGCGCCGAGCAAGAACAGCAACGCGCCGAGCAAGAACGACAACGCGCCGAGCAAGAACAGCAACGCGCCGAGCAAGAACAGCAACGCGCCGAGCAAGAACAGCAACGCGCCGAACGATTAGCAGCACGATTGCGCGAGTTAGGAGAAGATCCAGATGCAATCTAGATGTTCGCTGTGAAGTTGATATTGATGGGTTGTAAGATCCCCGACTTCCCAAAGGAAACAGCTGGCGAATGGGGGGTGACACTGGAAACCCTGTGTTCGCGTTAATCCGCGTAGGCGGATTTTGCTCGTATAGCTGCGAATTCTATTCGCCTCAATTATTTTTTGTTTCTCCCAAATTGGCGTTAGCAATTCCTCAATGCAAAATCGATTAGCTTTGCCCCAACCGAGTCAGATCTTCTCCGGTGACACGGCAAATTCGCCAATCATCCAAAATGCTTGCGCCCATGCGACGGTAAAATGCGATCGCAGGCTCATTCCAATCTAAAACGCTCCATTCCAATCTTCCGCAACCTCTTTCTACAGCTATCTGAGCAACTTTTGTCAGCAATGATTTTCCCACACCCTGTCCTCTGTACTCCGGGAGAACAAACAAATCTTCTAGATATATTCCTGGCTTTGTTAAAAACGTTGAATAATTATAAAAGAATAGGGCAAACCCTACAGTTTGCCCCGCATCTTCTGCTACTATTGCTTCTACGTATTTTGGCGTTCCAAACAGGTGTTCTTTTAATAAGGAAGCATTGCCTGTGACAGCATGAGATAGTTTTTCGTATTCTGCTAGCGCCTTAACTAATTCAAACAGTGCATCACAATCCTCTGGTTCAGCAAAACGTAAGACCAGTTTGGTATTTGCAGTCATTCGGTGTTTGTCCTTTGTTATTTGTCCTTTGTCCTTTGTCATTTGTCATTTGTATTTCAAAGATTGATAACCTAATGACCAATGACTAATGACTAATGACCAATGACTAATGACTAATGACTAATGACTCATCATACCAACCAACCTTTCAAACGTTTAGCGATATGAGGACGGCGCAACTTCCGCATAGCTTTACTTTGAATTTGTCTCACTCGTTCGCGCGAGAGGTTAAACATATTGCCTACCTCTTCCAAAGTACAGGGTTCGCTAGTGACTAACCCATACCGTAGAGAAATAACATCTTTTTCTCTTGGAGTCAGTACATCGCCCAAAACTTCCCATATCTCCTGACGCATCATGCTTTCGTTCATTTTTGCTTCTGGAGACTGGTTGTCTTCATCTTCCAGTAAATCCATGAGTTCCGTGTCTTCTTCTTTACCAACACGGTGATTGAGGGAAAGGGCTTGACGTCGTAATTGTTGAAGCTGGCGTAGTTGTGGTGCGGGAATTTCTAAAGCTTCCGCCATCTCCAACTCTGTTGGATTGCGACCGAGTTTTTGTTTGAGTTCCCTTTGAGCTTTTTTGAGTTTATTAAGTTTTTCAACAATGTGAATTGGTAAGCGGATTGTTCGGGCATCATTGGCAATAGCCCGCGTGATAGCTTGTCTAATCCACCAGTAGGCGTAGGTGGAGAACTTATATCCCTTGTCGGGATCGAATTTTTCTGTTGCTCGATTTAATCCCATTGCGCCTTCCTGAATGAGATCTAGGAAAGGAACTCCGCGATTTAAGTATCGTTTGGCAATGGAAACAACCAATCTTAGGTTTGAGCGAATCATTTTACGTTTCGCTACTCGACCTTGATATAAGCGATTTTCGAGTTGTTTTTCTGTCATCCCTAACTGGGCAGCAACGAGTGACTTACCTGGTTGGTATCCTAGTTTGTTATGTAAAGAAGCTTGTAAATCTCTAAATTCTTCTAAAAATCTGACTCGACGCGCTAATTCCACCTCTTCTTCTGCTCTTAGCAATGGGTAACGCGCCATTTCTTTAAAAAATGCACCTACAGCATCGTCATACTCGGTTTTGTTATACCCCGAAGGACGAGCTGCTGCCATGCTGTCTCCGTTTCGGTCTTCAGTGTCTAAATTGTCTGCAATTCCAGATTCTTCTATTGCTGCATCTATTGCGGCATCTACTACTGCATCTAAATTGAAGGCTAATTCTTCATGATCGGCCGTAGTTTCCAATTCGATAGTTCCTAGGTCAGCAATAGTCATAGTTTCCATTAGGGATTGTTGCTCTGTTTGGTACATAGGTACATAATTTGCGTGAGAGTGACAGATGCTTAGAAATGCTGATTCTCTTTTTCCAATGAGATATACACTTATAGGTAAGTTTTAAGTGCAGGATGTAAGACTTTACCAGTATCTATATGGTTGGTAAAAGTTAAGTATCTATTTGTCATTACCAAATCTTCCCTCTTTAGTTAAAGTGTTTGAGTTAACAACTCTAGCAGGGGTGTCACAGGTCTGGAATAAGGTTGAAGTATGAAGAATCTACAGGGAACACTGGCATACAAACTGTTTTTTTTATTGACAACGCTTATTTCATACTTCATCTTTAACACTTAAACCCTGGAGTTGTCTTCATCTTTTGGTTACAAATAGATACTTTCTTAAACTTATTTCTCTATTACGCTCTATAGATATTCCGTCAGACCACTGACATATATCTTCCTTATCTTTTCTCAAAAAGAAGCTATTTCAAACCCCCTCTCAATTAATATTTTTTTATTTTTACATAATTTATCTTTTGACCGTCAATCCTTAAATCTTCATATGATTTTCTAAAAATGTTGACTTTTTATGTACTAGCGACCACCAGTAAGACATTTAACTTTTTGCTGCATTGCTATACATTGCTCCTAGTTTTACCCTGGTGGCACTTAGTTGACAGGTAAAAACTTTAGCAATGTCTTCTCTGATAAAGGATCTCACAGACTCCAAGGGTTGAATATCTATCAAGAGACGGAAAAGGCTACTTTCCCATTTTAGTATCCGGAGAAAATTAAGCGAAAAAAATGAAGATTGCCTATTTTTATCTGACAGGGCATCCGTTGATTTACCGCTATCTAAAGTTGAGATGAATTTATCTACCGGATTACATAAGAGGAAACTTATCAAGTATTATGTCTTAAGACAGTATTGCCAATTACATTTTTGATGGAAGGGTTGCAAACAGTTAGAGTCAATTGGCAAGGTTAAGATAAACAAGCAGATGGATGAAGATTTTTTAGACTCCTCCCAGGCAAAGATTATGTATATGAATGGTGTCGGTTTGCTCCCTATGACGGTTGCTGAACCAAGCAAACCCTATAACACGGAAATAAATAAGGATCGCTGGATAGATGTTTTGGTAGATAATCCATCCGGTTCAGAGCTTTACGTTTATAGAGTGCCAGAACAATTGGCAGTAAAACCTGGGGATATTTTAAGCGTGCCATTTGGCTCTCAATTGATTGGGGGAGTTGCCATTCGTTTTCTAACACAACCTCCAGCAGATATACCGCTAGAAAAAATTCGGGATGTGGAAGAAGTGGTCAGCGCAGGCTTTTTTCCATTGGCATACACAGAACTGGTGAATCGAGTTGCATCGTACTATTGTACGCGCTTGATTGAAGTGATTCGCATGACTCTACCACCAGGTTTATTAGGGCGATCGCAACGTCGCATTCGCTTAACAGTTGCTGGTGCGGCTGTTTCTACCAAAACAAACACTGTGGTTGAGAAATACCCGAGAAATATTTCCCTTCCCATTCTGAGTTTTACCAATGTACCAAAGTCTCATTCTTTCCCAATCCATTTCTATTTCCAAAAGGTTATTGCGAATAAGTACTTGCTGACATTATTAATCTTTCAACAGTCGGTAAGTAAAATCAGTAATAAAACAGCAAATCAAATATTGCAACTTCTGCAAGAACAAGTCGATGGAGACTATAGCTTTGTATATCTTCAACGTCAAGTTCCAAGCGCCTACAAAGCCATCAAAGAATTGTGGCGACGCGGTTTGGTAGAAAGTTATTTGGAACCTCCACAATTAGCTCGACCCAAATATGAAAAAGCAGTGACCCTTGTAGGAAATGTGTTTGACCGGGATCTAACCCCTCGCCAACGAGAAGTGCTCGAAGTTCTGAGAAGGAGAGGGGGCGAGTTATGGCAAAATGAATTGTTGCGAATAAGTAACACAAGCTCTACAATCCTTAAAAATTTAGAACAAAAAGGTTACATTGTCATCCAAGAAAGAGAGGTATTGCGAACAGAAAGTTCCTCTCCTCTGGGAGGGATGCTAGGAAAAGAACAAACTAAGATATTAACACCCGATCAGTCAAAAGCGTTAGATGCGATCGCTCGTTTAGACGGATATGCTAAAGTACTCTTACACGGAGTAACAGGTTCCGGAAAAACAGAGATTTATTTGCAGGCGATCGTTCCATTATTAGCACAAGGGAAATCAGCCCTCGTTCTAGTCCCAGAAATCGGACTCACACCGCAATTAACAGACCGTTTTCGCGCTCGTTTTAGTACAGGAGTCAACGGAACTTCACCCGTACTCGTTTACCATAGCGCCCTTTCCCCAGGAGAAAGATTCGACACTTGGCGGCTGATGCTAGCAGGAGAACCCCAAATCGTCATAGGTACGAGAAGCGCCATATTCGCTCCGTTGCCAAATTTAGGCATAATCATCCTAGATGAAGAACACGACAGCAGTTTCAAGCAAGATTCTCCCGCCCCAACCTACCACGCTCGCACCGTCGCTGAGTGGAGAGCAGAATTAGAGAATTGTCCCCTCATTCTTGGTTCCGCAACACCTTCTTTAGAGACGTGGGTAGATGCTTCGCAGGGACTGGCGACTGGCGACTGGCGACTGAGTAGCAGGCAAACTTCCTTATCCCCAATCCCCAATCGCCAATCGCCGATCCCCAATCGCCAATCGCCGATCCCCAATCATTACCTCTCCCTCCCCCAACGCATCAACGCCCGCCCTTTACCACCTGTAGAAATTGTGGATATGCGGCGAGAATTGCAAGAAGGAAATCGTTCTATATTTAGTCGCTCCCTGCAAAAAGCACTCTTGCAACTCAAAGAACGCAACCAGCAAGGAATTTTATTTATTCATCGACGGGGACACAGTACTTTTGTGTCTTGTCGGAGTTGTGGATTTGTTATAGAGTGTCCCCACTGTGATGTATCGCTGGCATATCATTACACTGAAGAAGCAATGCAAGTCTTGAGGTGTCATTATTGTAACTACACGCGATCGCATCCTCGAAGCTGTCCGGAATGCAGTTCTCCCTATTTGAAATTTTTTGGGAGTGGAACCCAAAAAGTAGAGGAAGAATTAGCCAAACAATTTCCCGATTTGCGCTGCATCCGCTTTGATAGCGACACCACGAGAAACAAAGGCGCACACCGCAATCTAATTACCCAATTTGCCAATGGAGAAGCAGATTTGTTAGTGGGTACGCAAATGCTAACCAAAGGTTTAGATTTGCCACAAGTGACACTTGTGGGAGTTGTTTCCGCCGATGGGTTGCTACATTTCTCAGATTATCGTGCCAGCGAACGAGCATTTCAAACACTAACTCAGGTTGCAGGGCGTGCAGGTAGGGGAGAAGAACCCGGAAGAGCCATTGTCCAAACATACACCCCAGAACATCCAGCAATAGAAGCCGTAAAAAATCACAATTACCATGCCTTTGTACATGAAGAATTAGAACAACGGCAAGCACTTGGTTATCCACCCTATGGAAGGTTAGTTTTATTACGCTTCAGCAGTACCGACCCAATTCAAGTTGAGAACACAGCACAAGTCGTAGCATCCATTTTGCCCGAACAAGAAGGGTTAGATATTTTAGGACCAGTTCCGGCGAGTATTTTACGAGTAGCCAATCGCTACCGTTGGCAAATTTTGCTGAAGTTTGCTCCTGAAACACCACCATATCTCCCAGACTGGGAGGAAATCGATAAACTTTGCCATCAAAAGTCAGTCAGTTTCACAATTGATGTCGATCCCCTAAATATGAGTTAGCAGTGACCAGTAACCAGTGACCACCTGACCAAGATTCAGACCATCTCGTTCCCAGGCTCAGCCTGGGAATGCCTTATTGGAGGCTCCGCCTCCAGTAAACCGATTTGATACCAAATCCTTAGCTTAGTGATTAGAAATCACGGCTACACAAACGAAGCCCTTCTTGTTAAGACGTGGATGATGAGCTTGAATCAACAAAACCCAGTAAAACTGACACTCCTATGTTGGATGCTCCAATACCAGTTGATTCCGACCAGAGTAAGAATGTAAAATGTAAGCTGAGTATATGCCAAAAAAAATTAGAGAACTAAAAAACTTGTTACTACAAGCAGGGTTTACATATAAATCTGGGAAAGGTAGCCACAGTAAGTGGATGCATCCAAAATTGTCCCAAAGTATTATTATTGCTGGTAAGGATGGCAGTGACGCAAAACTTTATTTGGAAAAACGAGTCAATGCAGCACTTGCAGAACTAAAGAGAATGGAACAAGAGTGAACAGAGGATACTAAAAAATGAAGTACGCGATCGTCATTCAATGGTCAGAGGAAGATCAATGCTACGTAGTTTTCCTGCCAGAGTTTACAAACGTTATGCAGCCTTGTACTCATGGAGATACCTACTCTGAAGCACTGGAGAATGCTCAAGAAGTGCTAGAACTGTTAATTGAAACTGCTTTAGAAAATGGCGAACCTCTTCCAAATCCAAAAACGTTAGGACAGTTTTTCCAAGTAGCATAGTGGTGCCTATTAACGCTTATCAAAATCATAGTCTACCTCTAGCTCGAATAACCTGTGCTGTAATCCATTGCCCTTGTGTTGAGGCAAGAAATAACACTATACGTGCAGCGTCTTCTAAAGTTCCAACGCGACCAAAAGGTGTCTTTGTCTCAAGAGATGAACGTAATTAGTTACTCATCCAACCTGTATCTGTTGCACCAGAGTCTATAGCATTTACAGTAATGCCTTTGCTTGCTAAGCTGGTACTCAAACTGATTCTTAGTACCTCTATTGCTCCTTTAGTGATGGCATACGGTAAATTCTCAGGCATTGATGCCAAACTTTGACCAGACGTCAGATTGATAATTCGTCCTCCTGGTTTGCCATGATGACGCTTGGCAAACTCAGTACACAACAATGTAGTCCCTCGTACGTTTATGGACCTATCATGCATTTAGACCTCAAAAATGAAAAAATCTGGATTCAGCAAAATACAACTGAAGTAGATATTGCTTTA
>NZ_BAACAP010000156.1:0-40321 GCF_045865695.1 Scytonema hankhaensis NUACC26 | reverse complement strand
ACAGTATAATTTTATCCTTATTTTAGAGATTTTATTCAGGAATTTCCGTTTGTGACAGTTGGGGTGCGGAATGGGGGTTACATAACAGCGAGCGCCCCAAAAGAGGCAGGTTATTTCCAGAACGCAGTATTTCACCTACAGAAAAAGCCAAACGCCAAGCAGAGGCGCATACTTTTCATCAACGTGGTCGTAAAAGAAATTGGTTCTTGTGTTCACTGGTTTTCAATTTCCCGCTTAACCCAATTGCGAAAAGCGCGAGTTGTTGACATTTCTCCATTTGCTCTGCTTTCTCGGATAAAGTGAGGAATCTCTTTCACTGGTACAGGGGCAAAGGTCGGACTAAGCTGTACTTCTTCATACTTTCCAGAAGTAAGTACGTAGAATCGAAGCACGGTTCCGTTATACCTCCAGAATTCAGGTATACCCATTGATGCGTAAAGTTTTAGCTTATCTACTTTTGGTCTAGAATATTCGACTTCCAGTACTAAAGCGGGTGGTGGATCGGTTGCTAAGTCTATATTTTCTTTGTCTCTAACCAAAGACTCCCAGCTGAATATAGTAGCTACTATCCGGCTCACCACCTCGTTCTAAGTCATCCCGTGTTAAAGTCAGCGAACCAGCGCGTTTATACTCCAAACCAAACTCTTCGCACAACACTACAATAAAACCTTCGATTATGCGATTAGAGTTTTCGTGTGGCATCATTGGAGACATGATTTCTAATATCCCATTATCGTAAGCGAGTCTAGTGTTGCGTTGGTTGCTCATGTCAGCTAACATAGCTTTAAACGTTTGCCAGCTGATGTCTTCAAGTATGGTTCTAGTTTCTGCGAGTACTGCTGTTGCTACCATATTCAATCTCCGTAGTTCATAATTCAGCCTTGAAAAATTCGATATCGCAATCTTAATAGTAACCGAACAAGATTGGGCATCACTCCGCAGCAGCAGAGCTTTCACGTTGGATTGAAAACTGGCGTGCAGTCGAGGGCCCGAGTTTCGAGCAGTTGCGGCTAGTTTGAGAACGCAGCCAGCATGGTTATAAAGTTGGTGTGACACTTACCAGTTAATATAGTCCGCGCAGGCGGACTTTGTCTGTATAGCCGACACTTCCAGTGTCAGGACCTGCAAATCTAGGCTCCAACGCTCGACATTTGTCTCCTTACGAGAGCATCCCCAGATCGAACATCAAACCAGTGAAGATCTTGGGGAGGTAATGCTAAGGTAATATCCTTACCACTCCAACTTTGGTCTGTTGGTAGCAACGCACGTACTGTCGTCTGCGATCCATCAATCCTCACACTCACCAAATGGTGCATACCCAAGTTTTCCTCTAAATATACTTGCCCTTTAATAATTTGTGTATCATTTCCTTCTGGAATCCGAACATTTTCCGGGCGAATTCCTAATACGATTTCGGGTGGTACTGTTGGTAAATCAGGAAGAGGTATCTGGAAATTTCCCAGTATTGCGTGTCGCTCTTGACAAGGTAGAGTCAGTAAATTCATTTGAGGACTGCCAACAAATCCAGCGACAAATAAATTAGTGGGATGGTTGTAGATAATATCGGGTGGGTCAAGTTGTTGGACATAACCATCATTGAGCAAAGCGACTTTGGTAGAAAGTGTCATCGCTTCTGTCTGATCGTGAGTCACATAGACAACTGGAACATTTTGAGCGGCAAATAGTTGCTTGATATCTGCACGCACTCGTTCGCGCAACAGTGCATCTAAGTTACTTAAGGGTTCATCTAACAAGTATACATTGGCACGACGTACAAGCGCTCTCCCTACCGCTACTCGCTGCCGTTGTCCTCCAGACAGTTGACCGGGCTTGCGGTTTAATAACTCTTCCAATCCTAAAATATTGGCAACATCTGCTATTCGGCTTTTAATCTCTGTAGGTGGAGTGCGGTGCAGTTTGAGACCAGAAGCAAGGTTGTCATACACTGTCATGTGGGGATAAAGTGCATAACTTTGGAACACCATTGCGATATTGCGATCGGCTGGTCGCTTGTAGGTAACATCCACGTCTCCAATTGTAATTTGACCGCGAGTCGGTTCTTCAAGCCCTGCAATCATTCGCAATGTGGTAGATTTTCCACAGCCAGAAGGACCTAGTAAAGTGAGAAATTCTCCATCATTTACGGTTAAGCTAACGTCTTTAACCGGAACAACTTTGGAGGTATAGGTTTTATTAAGGTTTTTTAGTACGAGTTTAGCCATTTTTCGATTGGGGATTGGGGACTAGGGATTGGGGAACTCGGGGCCCCCTCCTTGTTGAGGGGCAATGGGGATTAACAATGGATTTTGATTTTGGATTAATTAAAAATTTGGGATGTAAGAGATAATTTATAAAGTAGGTTGGGTTGAGGAACGAAACCCAACATTTCATCGAATTATTGGGTGTCACCTTGTTTTACTTAACCCACACAATGACATTCGATAATTTAAGATTTACTTTATAAGTGACCTCTAATTGCCTATTTTAAAGTTTATTGTAGAATCGATAAAAAAATTCCTAGCAAGCGATCGCATGGAAATAAAGATACCTCTAACTTATCAATGTACAAAATGTTGCCGATCAAACGCAAAAACTTCCAAGCAGTTCCCGATGACACACACCCATGAATAGCAGGTACATCTTTACCCTCATTTTCATTAAAAATTTTAGCGGCTAGCATTTCTGCACCACATTGACCCAATCCACTATTCAGGTTGTTATTTTTTGCTTCAACAATCGTCATTACTGGAGCAGATATGAAATATTGTTCTTTATCAAGACTAATCAAAAAGTCTGGATTACCATTCAGCCCAACATTTGGCTCGACTGTGAAATCGTTGCCACTAAACAGTGCTACCTCATTGCGCTTTTGCTCCTTCACCTCCAATAATACCGGAAAAATTATCATCTCTGACCGAGATTTTTCTGTATCTGTAGCCAAAGCTAAAGGCACAGTTTTTTCTAGTAACTGAACCAGAAAATCTGATGGTGTTACTGGTGTAATTTCAGGGAAAAGTACGACATTTTCCTCAATTTTTAAATTGAAGTCTTTCACCAGTTTTTTAAGAGTAAATTGGCTGTATGGCATTCTTAAATCCAAAATCCACGCATCTAAAATCCACGTATCCCTTCATCCTTTAACAGCACCAGCAGTCAGACCTTGAACAATCCTGCGTTGGAAAAACAAAACGAGTAAAACTAAGGGCAAAGTTCCTACAACAGTTGCAGCGGCAATAGGACCATAGGGAATTTCATAAACTGAAGCACCCCCTAATTGTGCTGCAGCTACAGGAATTGTTTTCAACTCTTCACGAGTCATAAACGTGAGAGCAAAAATAAATTCATTCCAGGCAAAAATAAAGGTGAGAATCCCAGTCGTTACTAAAGCAGGAAGGGTCATAGGTAGTACAATTTGCCATAGTAATTGAAAGGTATTGTATCCATCAACTCTAGCAGAATCTTCTAAATCTTTGGGCAATTGCTGGAAAAAACTTCTTAGAACTAAAATTGTCAAAGGTAAATTGATAGCAGTGTAAGGTATAATCAAAGCTAAATAATTGTTACCCCATCTGAGTGCTTGGATAATTTCTAACAGTCCTATAAATAGAAGAATTCCAGGAAATAAAGTGACAATTAGTACGCTTGCCAGAATAAATCGTTCGCCCCAAGGACGTAAACGTGCAAGAGCATAAGCTGCAGGTGCTCCAATCGCTAAGGAAACCGCTGTGGATGTCACGGAAACGAAAGCACTGTTGAAGATGTAGCGCCAAAATGGACGGCGAACGAATAACTCGATATAGTGAGAGAGTGTGTATCGCGTCGGAAAATACACAGTAGGAATCGCGGCGATATCTTCATTTACCTTAAAGGAGGTTACTAGTTGCCAGAGTGCGGGTGCTAGGCTGAACAAAACCACGAGTGCAATTGCAATTGGTAGCAAGATTTTTTTCCCAGGAATTGCCTTTTTGGGTGGTTTTGAAGTTCTAGGTGGAATCGTTTCTCGAATAGCAGTCATGGTATGGAAAACTCCTTATGCTCTAGCACGGGATTTATTCAGTAAGAAACTGGCGGTCGCTACTGCTGCAACTAGTATTAAAAATGTTACAACTACAAGAGCAGCCCCGTAGCCAAAATCTAAGTAGCGCATCACGGTAGAGTAGATGTATAACGATACCACTTCCGTTGCACCACCAGGTCCGCCTCCAGTCATGACGGCAATCAAATCGAAAATCCCGAAAGCTTGAGCAAACCGAAATAACACTGCAATTAGGACTTGCGGAAGCAGCAGTGGCAGAGTAATTTTGTAGAAGTTTTGCCACGGTGTTGCACCATCAACGGAATGAGCTTCATAAAGATCCTGTGAAATTGACTGTAAACCAGCTAGCAGCAAAATACTAATAAAAGGCGTTGTTTTCCAAATGTCAGCAAATATGACTGCTATCATCGCCAGCGTTGGATCTCCCAACCAGTTAATTCCCGTATCTATCAATCCCAATCGTCGTAGAATATCGTTCACAACCCCAAACTGGTCGTTAAAAATCCAAGCCCAAGCTAAACCAATCAAAGCCGTAGGTAAAGCCCAAGGTAGAATTGCGATGGTACGCACGACTCCCCGTCCAGAAAACGCCTGATTGAGAACTAAGGCAATTCCCAATCCCAGTAATAACTCTGAAATAACAGATGCTGTTGTAAATATGGTTGTCGTCCAAAGACTCTGCCAAAAACGACCATCCCCTACCATCCGTACATAATTATCCAAACCAGAGAATACAGGTTGTAATTCCGTACCCAGATTCCTAGTAAAAACACTTAACCAAAATGCTCGTGCGATAGGATAAGCAAATACAAACAACAGCAGTAGCAATGCTGGTGTTAGTAAAATCCATGCTGTTCTTTGTTGCCGACTTCGGAGGGTTTGCGAGTTCATACTTATTAACTAACTATTTCCAATTCTTAGCAGTTGGCGCGTTTCCCTAGCAGCAGCTTGCATTGCTTGTTCCGGAGTCATCCGATTACTGAGTGTTGCACTTAAGTAACGCTGTAAAATATCGGATGCTTGAGCGTATTGAGCAACTGGTGGGCGCAAGACTGCATTATCCACAACTTTTAGCAACTGGGGAAAGTAGGGAAATTTAGCCACAATCTCCTGGTCTGTAAATAATGCGCGTCGGCTTGGCGCATAACTTTCGCTCAGAGTCACTAGGCGTTGTGCTTCTTCACTCGTGAAATATTGAATTGCTTTCCACGCTTCTTCTTTGTGTCTGGAAGATTTGGCAATTCCCAAACCCCAGCCCCCAAGACAAGCGCCTCCAGTGCTACCAGGTGCATGAACCATCGTCTTCATGCCAAATTTACCCCGGATTGGCGAACCCTCTTTATTGGCTAAAGTCCAAACATAAGGCCAACTCCGTAGAAATGCCACTTGACCGCTCTGGAACATCCGCCTGGTGTCTTCTTCAATATAGGTTGTGACTCCAGGAGGAGAAATACCTTCCTTCACAGTGTTACGCAAAAACTCAACTGCTTTCAGGGTTTGCGGTCGATCTAATCCCACCTCCCCCGTATCAGAATTAATCCAAAAACCACCAGCACCTTCGAGAACTTCCACAAACATCGCCACTAATCCTTCATACTGGCGTCCTTGCCAAACATAACCCCACTTTACCTTGTCTTGTTTCTGCAAGGTTTGGGAAATTCGTATTAACTCCTCAAAGGTTTCAGGGGGTTTAAATCCTGCTTCTTTGAGCAAGTCTTCTCGGTAGTAGAGCACTCCCGCATCAGAACGCACGGGAATCCTGTATAACTTGTCTTGATAGCGTCCCGATTCTATATCCTTTGGTGAAAATGCTGCTAACTCTTGCTTGGAAATGCGATCGTCTAAGGGTAACAACCAGTTAGCGGCAGCAAACTTGGGTGCCCAGATGGTATCCATATAAATTAAGTCATATGGAGACTCACCTAAGATAAAAGCAGAAGTATACAAGTCTTCTAACAAATTTGTAGCATTTGGTCCTTCAACAAGGTTAATGCGAATGCCTGGGTTTTTGGCTTCAAAATTTTTAATCAAAAATTGTTTCCAAGGTGGAGAATCAGGAGCAGCAATCAACATATTCAACACAACTGGTTGTTGAGAGAATACTACCCAACTGTATAGTACGATGCTAAATAACAGTGCCAAAAAAACTCCTACACGTAAAAAATCTTGTCTGCGTAGGAAGTTTCGCAATTTGTTAAGTGACTTGCGGTACAAAATTATGACTGTCATATAATGAAGGCAAGAGAAAAGGAATGCTGAAATTTGTGTGACAAATAATTTTTCAGTGTAAATTTTTCTCCTATCTAACTTTTGTCCTGACTCTATCTTAAAAAACTTACGGCGTTGTGAACGAAGAATTAACTCGGTGTATTTTTTTTATTCATCAGCAGATAGAAGCGCTGCACGAACAGATTGTGTTGTTGCCAATACAGCAACAGCAGATCTTAGCGGAAGTGATGGAGGAGATTACCACTTATGTTGGGAACCTCCAGTTACTTCAAGAGGAAATGCAGACAAGCTTGGAATTAATGGAGGTGATTCAGGAAGAACTGCTAGAGCAGAATGAGTATCTAGCAGAAGAACGTCAGCGTTATTATGACTTGTTCCAGTTTGCACCTGATGCCTATTTACTCACAAGCGATCGAGGAATCATTCTGGAAGCTAACCACGTTGCCGGCTCATTATTTAATATATTGCCCGACTTGCTGACTGGCAAACCATTAGCTAATTTTGTGGCTGAGGCAGAGCGATCGGTCTTTCGTAGCAACCTCAATAGGTTGTCCTCTGTATATTCTTCTGTGCAAGAATGGGAATTTATGATGTGTCCGCGTGGCGATCGCCCTTTTGCCGCAACACTTACGGTAGCACCTGTCCGTAACACTTCTGGGTCGCTAGTTTCCTTAAGAATAGCTGTACGAGATGTAACCAAGTACAAGCAACAGAATTTACAACAACCTGTAGCAGCAAGTCAGTTGCTACCGGAAGCAGCATCTGTAAATCTCCCTCATTCGCTTGATGGCTTGCAGGTGCTATTTGTGGATGATGAAGCTGATACTCGCGAGTTTATTACTACAGTCCTGGAGCAACAAGGGATATCTGTGACAGCAGTTGCAACAGTTGCCGAGGCGCTCGAAGTGTTGGAGCGATCGCGCCCCGATCTGTTAATCAGTGACATCAGGATGCCCGATGAAGATGGCTATGCTTTGATTAAGAAAGTACGGGCATTAGAAGCTCAAAAGGGATGGCAAATTCCTACAGCTGCCTTGACGGCGTATCTTTCAGAAGACCGAGCGAAGGTAATAAAAGCAGGTTTTCAGTCGCACTTGCATAAACTAGCTGAGCCATCGGAGTTAATTGCAATGGTTGCACGGCTTGCTAGGAAGACTCGTGAAACAGGATAAAACCCCATTAAACGGATAAAACAGAATTATTGTCTGAGTGAGAAGTGGTAGAACGGTGCGTTCAAGCAGAGAGTGAGGGAGTTGGACTCGGCGCAACCTTTACTGTTAAGCTACCGTTCATTAGTGTTAGTCTTTAAGAAAGATTTAATAAAATCAAGAGAATCTACTCTCAAGAGAAAGACATTACAAGCGCATTAGATCTAACATTACCATGACTGCATCAGATGTTAACCCAGATTTTGAAACTTTGTTGGACTACCTCAAGCAAAACTGTGGTTGCGATCTGACTGTCAATAAACGTGGTTCTTTGATGCGTCGAGTCCAACACCGGATGCAGCAGTTAAACATTGAGAACTATAAGGACTACTTGCAATATCTAATTGAGCATCCCTCTGAATACACTCCTCTAGTTGATACAATCTTTATCAATTACTCTAGCTTTTTCCGCGATCGCGATGCTTGGGATTATTTAGCGAAAAACATCATTCCCCAAATCATTACCAACAAGCAGCCTCACGAACGAATCCGAGTTTGGAGTGCTGGCTGTGCTTCCGGGCAAGAAGTTTATACGCTGGTCATGTTGTTAGTTGAAGCATTGGGTAAGGAGCAATATTTGCAGCGGGTGCGAATTTTTGCTACAGACGTAGATGAAAATACAATAGCGCAAGCGCGGCGAGGCAGTTATACTCACCAAGAAGTTGCAGGCATTCCGAGTGAAGCTCTGTCTAAATACTTTACGCAAATCCAGCAGCATTATGTTTTTTGCCCCAAACTGCGTCGTACAATTTTGTTTGGTTGCCATGACGTAGCTAAGGATGCGCCTATGTCCAAAATTGACCTGCTCGTATGCCGCAACGTCCTAATCTACTTCCAACGCGAGACTCAAACCAACATTTTTGTTCGCTTTCATTTTGCCTTGACTGATAAGGGCTTTCTTTTCTTGGGCAACTCAGAAAGCGTAACCAACAACAGACAAATCTTTATCCCTGTCAGTCTCAAGCACTGTATTTTTGTAAAAGGGCAAAAACTCACTTGGAAAGAGCACTTGCTGCTCCGACCTCAGACTCACAAATTGAAAGCCGTTAACCCTCTAACTACCCAAATCCGTGTTTGGCAAGCAGCCTTCCAAGCCAGTCCATTCCCTCAGCTAGCAGTGGATCGCAAAGGTTGTCTGTTAGTGGCTAACGAACAGGCATCCGCCTTGTTTGGTTTGAAGAACGTCAATTCAGGTAAGCGGTTACAAGATTTAGAAGTGGGACGACTTGTCCATTCAATTGCTTTTATAAGGCACTTAGATCGCGAGCGCCAACCGTTTCACATAAAAAAGAGAGAATGGGTTAGCGATCGAGGCACAATTTATCTAGACATTCATTTCACACCAATATTAGAGCCCAGTGGTAAGCTACTAGGCGTAAACCTGACTTTTCTTGACGTTACAGAGTCCCTATCTCTTGCAAATGATGTTGAACGTTTAAACTCAAACTTAGCAAAGGTGACTTTAAAATTACAGGAGTAAGAAAGTGACCAGTTACTAGTAAGAGTTCCGATAACTCTTACGGATACAGCTGGTCAATGGGAGGTGACACCCCCATGTAATCATCTCAATTGCAAAACTGTAATTTTTGACGCGAACAATCAAATAAATGTAAACCAAACTTCTGGGAAAGTTCTTCACATACTTTAACTCCTCGAACGCTATTAGCTCGCAAGTCTAATGGAGGCGAAAAGACTCCAATGCCCATAACATTGGGAATCACTGCAATAATTCCACCAGAAATACCACTTTTTGCTGGGATACCAACTTTATAAGCCCATTCACCTGCAAAATTATACATACCACAGGTGTACATAACACTGAGAATGTCTTTAATATAACAGCTATCTATGGCTTGTTCTCCTGTTACGGGATTAATACCTTTGTTGGCAAGGGTTGCTGCCATCACTGCTAAATCGTGACAGTTTACCATGACTGCACATTGTTGGAAGTAGAGATCTAGTGTTTCATCTATACTTTGGTCGATTGTTCCAAAATTGAGCATTAGGTGTGCCATTGCACGATTGCGGTGTCCTGTAACGCGCTCTGAGGTAAATACTGATATATCAACAAAGACATTGTGGCCCGTATAACGTCGGAACATATCTAGCATTCGATTGAGACGTTCGGTTACGCCCGTACCCTTAATTAAGCTTGTGGTTGCAATTGCGCCTGCATTCACCATTGGGTTATACGGACGTTTCGATACCTCATCAAGCACGATAGAGTTAAACGCATCTCCTGTTGGTTCCACACCTACCTTGGTCAAAAAATAATCTCGTCCGCGATCTTCAAGCGCAAGCCCGTAGACAAAAACTTTAGAAATCGATTGAATCGTAAATAATTCGTTGTAGTCTCCAACTTGATAAATTTCTCCTTCAACAGTGGCGATGCAAATGCTGAATAACTCAGGATTAACCTTGGAAAGTTCTGGAATATAGTTGGCGACTGTACCTTCGGTGCATGACTTGTACTTGGAATGCAATTCATGCAGAAAAGATTCTAGGAGCAGGGAGCATTGAGCGTCGCGCATGGGGCAGAAGCATTGTGGTTTTAACTGATATTGTAACTTTGTATGTCTCCGAAAAATTACGGTATCTATTTTTGATTTTGCTTTTTATCATTAATCAATCTAAAAAACAACCGTGTATGCCCCATTAATCGATTTAATTAATAAATAATCTAAAGATTTAACAATAAATTTTTTTATTTAAGAAAAAAAGCGCTACATGACGGAAATCCTCATTTGAGTAAGGTTTTGAGGCAAAAAAGAAGGTAAAAATTTTATAAGTTTACTAAAGTTTACGCTAAAACCCCGATCCCCAAGACCGTTTGTTCGTGTTACTGTGATGCAGTTAAAAGCAAAAAGTGAAAGCGGA
The DNA here is from genome assembly GCF_045865695.1 of Scytonema hankhaensis NUACC26. Classification (NCBI taxonomy): domain Bacteria; kingdom Bacillati; phylum Cyanobacteriota; class Cyanophyceae; order Nostocales; family Scytonemataceae; genus Scytonema; species Scytonema hankhaensis. Next base: position 29,971 of record NZ_BAACAP010000156.1, on the reverse strand, counting down.
ACGAGTTTGAATTTTGGGAATGTGTCAAAACGGCAATATGTAACGTTTTTACAGTCAAAAACCCCGCTAATTTTAACGAAACTTCTGTTCTTCAGTCGCTTTAATAACGGACGCATGAATCACAAACATTTTTGGGCTGTTGTCGCTCTGGTTACTACTGTCTTTGGCACACCGTCAATTGGTCGCTCTGAAACGCTCGAGAAAACGGCTTTAACTTCGCCCACTGTAGCTTCATCAGATGTGGTGAAAGTAGGTGAGTATCAACAAAACACAGAAAACTTTACGAAAAATGCATCCGCGATCGCGGAAATTCACACGCATAACTTAGCAGGGCGCGAGGCAGCAACGCTTTATATTCGCAAGATCCCTGTTCTTACCTTTGTTGGTCAACAGCCTGTATCGAATTCAAGAATTAAGGTTGGTGCCATTGGTGGTACTGATGCTAAGGTTGGTGGTACACAAAACCTCAGTACCAATGGTTCGAACCAAACAAAGGTTGCTTTAACCAGACCTAGCGCGGACATCAGAAATCAGTCTGTAGCTGCTGCGGATGACCCAGTTAAAAGAGCAACAGTGGTAGCAGCAAGAATCAATCAACTCGTTTTGGATAAAGTAGATCCCAACAAGATTGTCGTAAGTTGGGAGTCTAACAAACAAAAGCCCGCTGACGAGAATCAGCAAACACAGAACGGGCGTTATGTCTTAAGGGTTGACGGCAAGGAACTTGTGGAAATCAATGGCGATACACAGCTTGCCAATACAACCAACGACCCAGCTAAAGATGCATTGCAAGCAACTAATCGTATGCGGAGACTGCTTGGTAATGCAGCTCCTCTGAACGAAATTGCAAATCTACCCGTGCAATCGTCCCTGAAATTTCCAAAAATCTCCCTACCAAAATTGCCAGCTCAGATTGCTAGCAGAGTGCGCGGTAAGCTTCAAGGTATGGCATCTTGGTACGGCTATGACGGTTCTGGCAATCGTACTGCCACTGGCGAAAGGTACAATCCAGAAGGGTTAACAGCAGCCCATCGTAGCTTACCCTTTGGAACAAGAGTTCGCGTCATTAACACCCGTAATGGTCGATCTGTCGTGGTGCGAATTAATGACCGAGGTCCCTTCATTCGGGGTCGAATTATTGACCTTTCTGCTGGTGCAGCACGGATTTTAGGTGTAATGAGCACGGGTATTGCTCCCGTGCGGATCGAAGTTTTGGGAAGGTAATGAATTATGAATGATGAATTATGAATTATGAATTGGGCAACAACACCTGATTTCATAATTCATCATTCAGCATTTATAATTCATTCATTCCCCTAGTTTCTCCTCTCTCCCTCAATTCAGATATAAACTAACGGGGGAGAGAAGCTGAAAAACTAGGGGTATTTTTGTGCGATTGCTGTCAACTGTTGCTGCTTTACGTTGCTATTTGGCTAAACGCCGTTTTGAGATTCAACATTCAAATAAAGAAAACTCTCTGCAGTATGAGATCGTCGCAAGGTCTAAAACAGCAGTTGGTTTGGTTCCTACTATGGGGTCTTTGCATCAGGGTCATGCGAGTTTAATTGAACGGGCGCGACAAGAAAATGCTACGACGATTGTGAGTGTGTTTGTCAATCCACTGCAATTTGGTCCTCATGAAGATTATCAGCGCTATCCCCGTACTTTAGATAAGGATCTACAATTGTGTGAAAAATTTGGGGTGGATGCTATTTTTGCTCCCTCTCCGGAGGAAATAGGAGTTATCGAGAAGAGTATACAAGAATCTAATGATACACAAGTTACCCCGCCATCTGCTATGATATCAGGCTTGTGTGGTCTTTCTCGAGTGGGTCATTTTCAGGGTGTCGCGACAATCGTGACCAAGCTTTTTAACTTGGTACAGCCAGACCGCGCTTATTTTGGGCAAAAAGATGGTCAGCAACTTGCCATTATTAGGCGGCTAGTTGCCGATTTGAATTTTCCGATAGAGATTGTTGCTTGTCCAACTGTACGGCAAGCATCGGGTCTTGCTTTGAGTTCTCGCAACAAATATTTGAGTGCAGAACTTCATCAGCAAGCGGCAGTGCTGTATCGCAGTTTACAACAAGCTCAAGCAGCCTTTCACACGGGCGTTCGCAATAGCCACACTCTTTTATCGGTAGTCTGGCAAGAAATAGCAATGGCGAGTTCTGTTTTAGTGGAATATATTGAATTGGTTGAACCAAATACGTTGATGCCTATAGAAACAGTAGAGGAGGAAGGGATGTTAGCGATCGCTGCTCGTCTTGGTTCCACACGCTTAATTGATAATATTATCCTGCGCGATCGCAAACCTATCATCGCGATAGATGGACCTGCAGGTGCAGGAAAATCCACTGTTGCTCGTCAGGTAGCGGCGAAACTGGGTTTAGTTTATTTAGACTCAGGAGCAATGTATCGTGCTGTAACTTGGTTAGTACTGCAAAAAGGAATTTCTCTTGAGGATGAGTGCTCTATAGCAGAAGTGGCAAGCCAATGTTTCATAGAACTGACTCCTAGCGAGGACTTACAAGCTCCGGTGCGAGTTTGGATTAACGGGACTGATGTTACCCAGGTTATTCGTACCATGGAAATAACATCTAAAGTTTCAACTGTGGCAGCACAGAGTTCTGTACGTCAAGCTTTGGTGAAGATACAACAAAGTTGGGGTAAAAAAGGTGGTCTAGTTGCTGAAGGCAGGGATATCGGGACTAAAGTTTTTCCTGATGCCGAAGTCAAAATTTTTTTGACAGCTTCCGTTAGCGAGCGTGCTCGCCGTCGTCAAGAAGACTACAAAAGGCTCGGTCAACCCGAAGTTAGCTTGGAGCAATTGGAAAAGGATATCGCTGAAAGAGACTGGAAAGACAGCACTCGCCAAGTGTCCCCCCTAAAGAAAGCGGCAGACGCTTTTGAGATTCAGACTGATGGTATGACCGTGGAACGAGTCATTGAAACAATTGTTAACTTTTATCAGCAACAGTTGTCCTAGCAATTGCGGTGGTTCCAACTGTTTTTATTCCAAGCCCTTATCTATAAATAATGCCTCACAGCGATACAAATTGATATATAGCTATGGGCAGAGAAACCTGGTTTCCTAAAGAAGCCCGGTTTCTTGACCTAAGATTAGACGGGCGTCCCGCCCGTACCACAAAATAGATAACCCTACCACAAGATAGATAATTTATTTCTTGGAAATCCCTTATTGCGTTGATATCCAGATATAATAATACAAATATATTACTTTTTGGCTTGCGAATCGCAGGTATAGCCACTCATGGTTTTGCTTGTAGAAAAAGTCACAAGTGCTTACACTCCAAGCCTTGCTAAACCGTGTAAACTTGATATTCAAAACATAGAGATTTGCCGTAAGACGATGAAACCATCTGTAAAATTCGACTTTGAGGACGAGAAGTATAGCGCACCAGCTTCTCAAGTCATCCCTTGGTGTCAGATGATCAATCCTCGGTATGGCACAGAGGGCTTACAACCCTACGGTTTAGCGATCAAGCTAGATAATGCTCGTGCAGTAGGCTTTCAAAGCGATCGTACCTGGCAAGAGATAGAGCATGAATTTAGTTCCGGAGTTGAAACAGTCTTTATGACCACAACTCCACGCTTAGTCGTAGTCAAACGGGGACCGCTATCTGTCAAAGACCGAGAGACTGGGATAAAACTAGGGACACTAAAAGATCATTACGATGCTTTTTTAGCAGACAAACTTAAATTTAAAACATTTACTCGCTATTTAATTTATTTAGTAGGGGAAGATAAAAAGTTTTTACACGAGACGCCATTACAATTAACTCTAAATGGTGCAGCTGGGGCTAGTTTCAGTAAAAGCTATTGCGAGTATCAACAAGGTAGAATAACAGGTGGGTTTTTGGCTGAATTAGAAAAAGCGTATGCTGGATTTCGTCGTCTACCCATAACACCTAAAGGTCCCCTGTTTCACGCTCACGGGATTTTTTCCCCAATTATTAACTGTGAAGAAAGAGGAATTGAACCAAATACAGTTTTAGTAGCTTCAACAGTCGATTACAAACATCCTACAGTTTCTTCACTGACAGATTATCTGATTGCTTCTGATGCCGAAGAATCTCAAATAATTTGTAAAACTTTTGAAGAGTATAAAGACTTTGGCAAGGAGACTACAAAAACAGATACATCTAAAATGGCGATGGCAGGGGTTTCAAATTCCTATGTCTATCCTGATGAAGATGATTTTGCTTATCCACCATATTAGGCAATACGATTTTAGATTTTAGATTGAAAAAGTCATGCACAGACTGGATTTCAATCAACTATCAATAGACATCTCCAGAAATTAAGGGATTTCCAAGAAATAAATTATCCATCTTGTGGGACGGGCGTCCTCGCCCGTCTTATACTAGTGGCGGGCGGGACGCCCTGCAGTCGCACGCCACTTGCGGGACTCGGGGGGCTTTGGGGTCCCCTCTGGGGTTGGGGGGAAACCCCCCGAAGTTTGCTATTGGGGGAAACCCCCAAGCCGCAACTTCTCACCGCACGGCGCTGCTCTTCGCACCACAAGAGAAGATTGAATATTTTTTTGTTTGGATCGATCTTCCCAATCCACGCATCCACGCATCCACAAGCCTACAGGAGCTAACTCGTGCCTACCGAGCGCAAATCCCGTTCAACTAAACCGACTTCGGCAATACTGTTATGTAGAATCCACATCGTGTAAGGATTACCATTATTGACCCCTAGAAAAAACGTCTATAACGTAAAAAACATTAAGAATTATTTCTGTTGCTACTAATTATATGTGAGGACATTCCAGACTGATAACGAGTTCGATTGTTCTAGCGACATTCCTGACTCATGACTAATTGTCCCGACGGAAGTTGGTACACGCCAGATGGTTCTACAATTGGGTCACCCATTTTCCAAGGACGATGGGGTAAACTTGAGAAACTGCTGTTAGTGCCGTTATTATCTGCATTCCGCACAGTACCTGTAGGATAGTTTGAAGGTGATATATCTCCGGGACGGTTGGGCAAACCACCAAAACCCGTGATAATGAAAGTGCCTTCTTGCTTGTCAGTGCGGGCAATACAACTATTCGCGATGAGAGCATTGGTGTCAATTGGATTTTGCTGTAGATCGGTAAGACTGTTTTGCAAAAAGGTAACGTCAGGTACGCCGCTAATAGTTCCAGAAATCCTACCACTCGCATTGACATCTACATTGCCATTGGTAGCTAACGCCTCAAGGGTAGAGCGAGAACATTGATATCACCAGCGTTACCCACTGCTCCTTCTCTAATTTGGCTGAAGATATAGCCTCGGTTAAGTTCGATGCGATTGTTGTCTCGGACAAAAATGCTACCAGCATTCCCCATTCCAAAAGTTTGGGTTGATACAATTGCTCTATCTCGAATTATCAACTGCTTCGTTTGAATTGTTAAATCTCCCGCATTGCCACGCCCATTGGCTTCAGTTATCAAACCACTAAGATATCTACGACTACGACCAATTAATTCCACAGATTCGGAAACATTAATGTTCAAATTGCCTCCATCACCCCCCAAGCTTCCAGAACCAGAAGCCCCAGACGATATTCCCACCCCATTTCGGACAATCAATTGTTTAGCGTTGATTGTTAAATCTCCTGCACGACTGGGACTAGATGTCTCAGTAAAAAAACCACTGCGATTGCGTCTACCTACCCCGTCTACTTCTATCAAATCAGAAGCAGTGACTGTTAAGTTTCCTCCTTTGCCAAAATTACCAGCTTGATTCTGCCTACCAGAACCAGCAGATATTTGTCCTCCGTTTCTAGCAATTAACTGTCCAACTTGAATTGATATATTGCCTCCAGTCCCTTCACTAAACGTTTCCCCTGAAATTAATCCATCATTTAGGAGATCCAACTGCTTAGCAATTATCCTAATATCTCCAGCATATCCCATACCATAAGTGCCAGCCGTTATGTCTGCAGCATCTTTAACGGTTAGCCGTTCTGCTTCAACAATCAAACTTCCCCCATTTCCTACACCTCCTGGCTCAACGAGAACTCGTAATTTACTTGGAAACCGACCAATTTTTGCAGTCCCGATTATCTCTACATCAGATGCGCGAACTGTCAAATTTCCTGCATTTCCTTTACCAAAGGTGGCTGTAGAGACTTGTCCGCCATCTCTTAAGCTCAGCCGTTTTGCTTCAATAAGAACGTCTTTTGCATCCTAAAGCAGTGACAGTTATATTTCCTCCTGGTTTGTCCCCAAGAGTATTCGTATTTGTAAGGACTTGTCCCCCATTCCGAGTCGTCAATCTTCTAGCTTCAATAGTTATATTTCCACCGCTTCCCATTGCAGACTCTGTTACAACTGAGCTTATTGAACTATTCAAGTCAGTTATTGCTACTGCATCACTCGCTTGAATTTGTACGTTTCCAGCATTTCCTGAGTTAACTGTGCTAGCACTTATGTTAGAACCACCGCTCATATCTAACTTTGAGGCGCGAATAAAAACTCCTTTACCGTTTTGACTTCCTAAAGTATCTGAAAAAATGAAAGAGCGATTGGCTAGGGTAACGTTGTTACCATAGACTTGAATATCTCCACCGCCCTCACCACTGGTATTAACTGCACCATTATTCGTCAAGAATATATCTGCTCTGGCTAAGCGATCGGGAAAACTTAAATGCAAATTCTCATCTACATTCAAACCCACTATTCCCGAACCTGCTACTCCTCCCAACTCAACTCGACCACCAGGAGCAAACAAAACCCCACCATCAAGTCTGATATCGCCGCCTACTAATAACAAGCTCTTCCCATCACGAACTTGTAAGCCAGTTGTAGATTGATTTGTGATTGACTGAGCGCTAATTTGATTAAACAAAAAAGCCGAAGAATTCACACTGAGCAAAGTATTCTCAGGAGAAACAGACGAATTGAGGGAAAACTCACCACCAGGAAAAGCGATAGCATTCGCTGTCGTCGCTACAAATGAACCACCGATATCTAACTGAGCATCTCTTCCAAATACAATCCCACTAGGGTTCATTAAAAATAGATTGGCATTACCCCGTGTGCGAACCAATCCTTGGATATCTGATGGCGTTCCCCCTGTCACTCGTGAAAAAATGTTAACAATTGCGGGGTTGTTGAGGAAATCTGCACTTCCTCCAACAGGAACATCAAAACGGCTGAAACTGTGGAATAAGTTTCTTTCACCAACAGTTGTACCGCCTGTGATTTCAAAGGTAGTACCGTTACCTGTAACTGCTGTTCCAAGTGTTGGATCGGCTATGACTTGCTGTTGAGCTAAAGCTGGTTCGGCAAAGCTTTGCTGTAAGCATTCGCAGACTCCTAAACCCAACCAACTTACTAATCCCAGCCACCAATAGCACTTTCTAGTTTTCATGAGTCCAGCATCCTTGGCTGTTACGCGCCCACGAAGAAAAGCCTTTTCTTATGTAATTTTTAAGACTTTACCATTTCTATCTATAATCTATATAACAAATGTTAGCTAAATTCACATTTCAGCTTTTTATCTATGGCGAAAAATTAGTGCTTGTATTTATTGTCAAACCAATAATCAAGCGGGAGATATTACTCTTAACGCGACGGAACAAACTAAAGTTAACAAAGAAGCGCGATCGGCTGTAGTCAGCTTGCGCTTCGCGATAAGCGAAGCTTGTTCTTCCTGGTACTACTAGTAATGATGGTAATATCCAGATAACTACAGGGTGGCTGATGAACTTCTACCGAGAAATTGAGCTATTCCATTTTGGTGACATAACTGGCAATGTGTTTATCTTAGCATTTATTTACAGATACGGGTTCTAGCGGTAGTGGAGGTAATATTACTGTAAATACTAACGTTTTCCGAGTCATAGATGGTGGCGCGATCGATGCACGCACTTTTGGCGATGGGAATGGAGGAAATATTACAGTCAATGCCAATCTTGTTGAAGCTCTGAACGGGGGTCAACTGATTACTGTTACCACTGGTAGTAGACGTGCTGGTAAAATAATTGACAACCGCTTTTACGAGCTCGCTCGTTGTATACCAAGTAATTTACTCTGGTGAGGTAATACCGTATTACGATATTACTATAATAAAATTTCCAACAACAGAATTTCTTTATGGCTAAGAGCAAGACTTCACCTATATCCAGAGTAACCAAGAAGTACCAAGCAACGATTCCCCAGGCAGTACGAGAAGTGCTGGGGATTTCTCAAGGGGATTGTGTCGCCTTTGAAATTATCCAGGGACAGGTTGTGTTAAAAAAAGTACAGCCATTCGATTGGGATTACCTTGATGCGGTGGCAGGAACCTTAAGTGAGTGGGCGTCTGAAGCGGACGAGGAAGCTTATCATGACCTTTAATCAGTTTGATATTGTGGTAGTACCGTTTCCGTTTACCGATACAAGTGGGAGCAAAAAACGTCCAGCACTCGTACTTAGTGATGCAGTTGCTTTTAATACAATTTTAAGCCGAAGCGTGATGGCAATGATTACGACTACAACTCATGCGCCTTGGGTGCTAGACGTGCCAATTACTGATTTGTCTAGTGCTGGACTGAGGGCGGCTTCTGTAGTGCGAATGAAGTTGTTTACGTTAGACGATGCTTTGGTTTTGCGGCAAATTGGTACTTTGGCTCAAGCCGATCGCGCCGCAGTTAAAGGGGCGCTACAACAACTTCTTAATTGGTAAATTGCTGATTGCCCGTGCAGAAATTGGTGTTGGCTTTGAAATATTTGTCCAAAGTCCAATTAATTAAAAGATTAGAAAAAATTAGCAATCAAAAGAAGCAACCTTTCTGCCAAGTATTTGTCACTTCTCTGACTGAAGGATTGCACCTTTCCGCAACAGCGAAATTTTTAGTTGATGATATTAGTGATTCATCACATCAATCGTGAGAATCTGAAAAAAAAGCTCCCCGACTTCTTAGAGAAGTCGGGGATCTGAGTCAGGAGTATTACAAAATCAACCATTAAGGGACTTCCAAAGAAAAAAATAATCAACTTGCTTTTGTGGGACGGGCTAGAAGCCCGTCACTAATAAAGAACGGGCGAGGACGCCCGTTCCACAAGATGGGTAATTTATTTCTTGGACATCCCTTCTTTATTTAGATTGGGATATAACTGCATCAATGTTTTGAGTAGTTGAATCTCAGTTTCAGTTTGAGCAGTTTCTCCCCTAGTTTCTGGCATTGCTAAATCTACCATAACTAAGTTCAGTTTGATACCTGCTACTTTACTAAGTGCTTCTTATGAAGTTTGTGCTGTAGTTTCTGTAAAGCTTACATAGATTGCAAGAACCAACAAGGCGCTTTGCAGAAAAGTGCAAAACTAAACTACCTTTGTTAGCGCGTGTTGGGTATTCTTAACGAAGAAAGTATCAGAAACGTTACAGAGGCTTGTAAAATTTATGAGATTGCCATACTAATATTGAGGTAAACAGAGTAGCTTAAGCCACCCTTTCCTATAAGGGGGAAAATCTGAAAACAATCAGGAAGAAAGTCCAGTGGCTAAACATCAGTCCAAAAATCATTCTCCACAGAACGCCTCTAGCACGGGGATAGGGCTTCATGAGAACTCTTTTGAGAAGCAACTCCAAGAATTGCTGAACCAGAAAAAGTATCGGCAGGCATTAGAAGAAATCAAAAAGATTCAGCGATCGCACCCCGATATTCAGTTTACCCCTAAAGAATCAGAGATTTGGTTGCTGCGAGGTCAGCAAGAATTTCAAAAGCAAGATTTTAGACAAGCAGAAAAATCCTTAGGTCGTGCTCTAGAATTAGGTTTGATAGGAGATGCTCACTACTGGCAAGCTAAATGTTTGTTGGAATTAAATCGACTGGACGCTGCTCTCAATTTACTCCGCGATGCTTTTGAAGCAGGTAACCTCATTAAAGACTACAACATCTGTTATCTTAAACTTCTATTGCTTAAAGGAGATACTGCCACAGTCGAACAGTTAATCAAACAACAATCCAAACGATTTAGCGCTCCCCAACTCCACTGGGTACGTGGGGTGTTAGCTCTCAAGCACGGAAAACCAGAAGCGGCTTTGACATCCTTTCAAAAAATTAAGCGCCCCATCACACCAGGAGATTTACCCAACGCTTGGATTGTTTACAGCCAGCAAATGAGCGGTAATTGGAGTGCTGCGGCAAATCTGTTAGAGTTGCAACCATCCAAATACTTCTTCAGCACACCAAAGTATTTAGAAAATCAAATTTTAAAGCGATTGGCAATTGCCCAACAAGCAAAGACAGGAGAACCACCTCTAACACCACGAAATCTAGAACGAGAAGATTCAGTGAGCCAAGATGCACTCTCAGCATTGATGATTATACAGCTCGTTAATAAAGGGAATTATCATGATGCTGCTCATGCATTGCTACAAAGAGAACGGCGTTCAAATCGCTTCCCAGAAATAGAAAGTCTGCGAATCCCTCTGTTAACTCTAGCAGGTCAACAGGCACTGACCCAAGGAAAAACAGAATGTGCAGAGCTATTTTGGCAGCCTTTATTAACAGAAAAACCCTTCAACCCCCAGCTAGCAATTAACCTGTCACAGGTATTGGATGCTAATAGTTCTGACAAAAAACGTCAAAATGTTTTAACTCAACTTTTGCGATGGTTGGAGATAGAAGGGAAACAAAAACCACAAGAATGGCCAGATACACGCTTAAAACCTGCTCTAGCTCATCTGCATTGCCAGATGGCAGATTCTTACGTAGCAACAGATCGCGGACGGGCGGCTTTAGGAGCTTTGCAACAAGCAGAACGTATCTGTCCCACATCACCAGAATTATTGGGACGCAAGGGAATTGTTGCGGCTATCGAGGAAAATTATATTGAAGCTATCTCACTGATTAGCCAAGCTATTGAAGGCGGTTGTCGATATAGAGAAGTTTACAGTGCCTTACTCAATTCTTGGGAAGAACTAGGAGACAAACAAGCACGGAATGAAGCCCGTCGCCGTTATGGTAAATACTTTGGTGACATTAATATTGAAACTGAAGTAGAAGTCTTACCCTGGGTAGATGCTTTATCTACATTAAATTATCCCTTATTTAGTCGTTTGATACAGGCAGAAGATAACAACGATCCAGCCATAGGTGCTTGTCAGATATTCGTCAATGCAGTACAAAGTGAACCTAACTCCGGAGGTCGAGTTTCGTTGCACCAAAGAGCAGCAGCTCAAGCGTGGGATAATCTCCTGAAAAAATTAACAGCAAGCGAGGCGATTCCGGTATTGCAAGCGATCGCTCTTTCTATCCAACTCTTTGCCAAACGAGAAAAAGGGATCGCCGCTTTAACAAATCAGTATCTCAAAAAATTGTTCGACTTATCAACAGAACACCCAGAAGCCAGAATTGCTCATTTAGTTGTCTTAGCCGTCAAAGAAAATAGTCCTCAAAAACTAGAATCTCCCGTGCGAGCTTACCTCGACACTATGCCCCAACTAGGGAATGCATTAGCAAACATTCAACTTCAAGCACGTTATTTTGGCTGCATTACCACACTAGTTCCAGCTTTGGATGAAGCACTCCGTCGAGAACCTCAAAATCCCTTGTTGCTATTAGCTAAAGCCACTACTTACCCCGTCGAACATCCACAATACGAACAATTCAAGCAAGAGGGATTTGAATTAGCTCGTCGCCTACAAGACGCCAAAGCATTACAAGCATTTAGAGAAGAACAGGCATTGCTCTCCGCTCGAGAAACAGCCGATATCATGCCAGAGCTAGAGGATTTTGACAATCCAGATATGTCACAAATAGACGATCTTATAGAGAAGATACTTCACAAATTCCTTGGTAATAAAGTTCCTAAAGATGAGTTTGAACGGATGCTTCCAGAACTCAAACAACATTTATTAAACACTATGCCCGATTTCTCAGATGATGATGAGGAAGAAGAAGATGATGATGAGGAAATAGATTTAGACTTTTTATTTAAAGGCTTCTCTCCTGCATCGACGAAACAAAAGAAGAAAAAAAGAGGTTTTCAGGAATTGTTGTAAAGGGGATTGGCGATTGGGAAGAAATTTTTTACCCAGTCCTCAGTCTCTAATCCCCAGTCCCTAATCCCCAGTCCCCAATTATGACTCACTACGAATTATTAGGAATCTCTCCAGGAGCTACCTCCGCTCAAATTAAAGCAGCATATCATGCCAAGCTACGGGAATTTCCCGCTCATACTTATCCCCAAGAGTTTAAGGCAATTCGAGAAGCTTACGAAGCACTTCGCAGAGAGACAACTCAACCTGAGAATTTCTTGACAATGCGTCCCCTAGAAGCAGAACTGAACCCAGAGTTATTAAAACAAGTGCAAGAAAAAGCGCTCGCTCAACTAGAAGTGAGTTTAGATGATTTAATTCGTGCCACATTCTAAAATATAATTGCTATTCGTCAGGTATGACACATGACCAATAACTAATGACAAATAACAAATGACTAATGACCAAGAAGTTTTATTTGCCAAATTTTTAGATTATTTGCACTCAGAACAATCATCCCCTGAGTATTTAGGCGAACCACCAGAATCAGCTAATTCTTTCGATCCCTATCAAATGGTGGCAGAATGGACTGCCCTCCGCCATGAAATCAAGCAACAAGGTAAATTATTGCGTTCTACTCAAGATGCTCTAGCGCAAGCATTGGAAGTTACTCGTGCAGAGGAAGAACACCGGCAAAAACGTTTGGAAGAAAGCCAAAAACAGGCATTGGGACAATTTGAACAACAGCAAGAGAAACTATTAAAAGATTTGCTGGGTATCCTGGAAGCTTTAGATCGGGCTTGTACTTACTGGCAGGAAGAATCAAAAGTAGTAGATAATACTTTTAATCAAAAATCTACGGTACAAAAAAGCTTTTGGGAAAAGCTAAAAGGCAGGTTTGCTGGCAAAGAACCTCAAAATACAATGTCTGAAAAACTACCAACATCAGAAGCCTTAAGTGAAATTTTAACAAGTCATCAACAGGGTGTAGAGTTAATTAGGCGATCGCTTTTAGAGGTGCTAAGACAAAGGCGTGTTGTTCCCATTGCCGCACAAGACAAACCTTTTGATTCTCAAACAATGTATGCTGTAGGACGTGAATTAAAAACAGATGTTGCAGACAATACTGTAATAAAGGAAGTAGTACGAGGTTATTTATGGGGCGATCGCGTGCTTAGAGAAGCACAGGTGATTGTAGCGGTAAGGGGAACTGGAGATTAGAACCAAGGACTGAAAAAATTAGTTTTAAATTGTGAATTTTATGAAAGCAGTTGGTATAGACTTAGGCACAACCAATTCCGAAGTGGCAATTGTCGAAAACGGACAAGTGCAAGTATTGCCAGGAGACGATGACGACCTAATTTTACCTTCCTGTGTGGGATTTAGCGATACGGGAAAACTCCTCGTAGGACGCGAAGCACTCCGTCAATATGCAGCAGCACCCGAACGCACCGTGAAGTCAATCAAGCGGTGGATGGGAACTGACCACAAAACCACTTTAGGAGATAAAGAATACTTACCTCATGAAGTTTCTGCTATTATTCTCCGCGCCTTGAAACAACGGGCTGAGAATGCTTTGGGAGAAACAATTACTCAAGCCGTGATTACGGTTCCAGCCTACTTTACAGACGCTCAACGGCAAGCAACTAAAACAGCTGGAGAGATAGCTGGTTTGGAAGTACTGCAAATTATCAACGAACCGACGGCGGCGGCTTTAGCTTACGATCTGCGTTCCGAAGAGACAGAGCGAGTTGTCGTTTATGACTTAGGAGGTGGTACTTTTGACGTGTCGATTGTGGAAATTACAGGCGAAGTTACAGAAGTCTTAGCCAGTCATGGTAATAACCGCTTGGGTGGAGACGATTTTGACAGACTTTTGCAACTCCATCTAGCAGATTTATTCCGCAAACAGCATGGTGTGGATGTGCTAGATGATGCGGCTATTCAGGCGCGTCTTTTGCGAGTAGCAGAGCAGGTAAAAATTGACTTGAGTTCCCACGGCTTTGCCACAGTTCGGGAAGCTTTTTTGGCTAGTAAAGGCAAAACTCCGCTACATTTGGAGACAGAAGTAGCGCGAACAGATTTTGAAAAATTGATTCGCCCGCTATTAGAAGAAACTTTAGAGGCAATCGATCGCGCCCTCACAGATGCGAACTTAGAAGCAAAAGAGATCGATCGCATTATTTTAGTTGGTGGTTCTACACGCATTCCTCTAGTGCAACAAATGATCCAAGAGCATCTGGGACAAACTCCCACTGATGGTATTCAACCAGATCTTTGTGTGGCGTTAGGAGCCGCTTTGCAAGCTGGAGTACTGACAGGGGAATCCGTGGATGCCATTCTTGTAGATGTGATTCCCCATTCTCTGGGGATTGCTACGGCTGTTCCTACACCAATGGGTATTATGCCAGGGTATTTTAGTGTCATTATTCCTCGCAACAGCGTTGTTCCCGTTTCTCGCTCTCAAGTTTATTCCACTGTGTTCGACGAACAAGAAGCAGTAGAAATTGAAGTTTTTCAGGGTGAAAACGCCATCGCTGAGGAAAATGTGCCTCTAGGTTCCTATAGAGTCGAGAACTTACCGCCCACATCAGCAGGAAGCATTCAAATCGAAGTTCACTTTGACTTCGATCTCAATGGTATTCTTACTGTTACCACCACCGAGAAAGGTAAAGGGCAACAAGGGACATTAGTGGTAAACAATGCAGGTATACAAAAACTTTCCAGTCACGAACTCAAGCAAGCAAGGACAGATTTAGAAGCATTGTTTGAAAATGATGAAACAGTTGAAGTTTCCTCAGAAGAGATCGCAGATGCAGTAGAAATTGCACCAGAATTAGCAGCACTTTTAGGTCGCGCTCAACGAGCACTTCTTACTGTAGACGCAGAACAAGCAGAGGAATTACAAGATTTATTAGAGGAGATTAAAAACGCGATCGCTGACAACAGTGAAGAATTACCTCAGTTACAAGAAGAATTGGAAGATTTTCTTTATTACGCCAGTAACAATGAGTCAGAGTGAGAAATAAAATATGAAATGTCCTGTCTGTGGTACAGTTTATCGTCCGCTAAAAGGAAGCGGAGAATCTCTTTCAGTCAGCACTGCTTCTTCCTCCCCAAGCTGTAGGCGCTGCAAAGCAGATTTGTCTGACTTGTTCCGTTTGCACGACCAAGCCGTCTGGTATCACAAACAGGCACTACATTTATTGACACAAGGGAGTTATTCAGAGGCTACAGAATATAACAATCGAGCTCTAGCTTTGTATTACAGCAATGCAGACTTCCATGCCTTAGCAGGTAAACTATCGGCATTGCAAGGAGAATTTCGAGAAGCGATTTCATCTTGGCAACAAGCACTCAAATTTGACCCACAAAATGCCATTGCTTGTCATTGCCTGCAAGCGATCGAGCTAATGGCAAAAAGTGACTAATAACGCAACACTTACCACCACTAGCTCTAATTAACTTAGCTTACGCTGTTTGTGTGTTGTGCAAAAATTTAAAAGGAAAAAACTGTCCATAAAATTCATGCTTTTTCTTTTTTTGAAGCAAATACTTTAGTCATACAGGGTAATAACTCAATGTAATTTTAATAAGACTTGCTCTATCTGGTAGACTATCAGTTTGAAGAGTGTGTCAAGAACAGACACGAGCACCTTAAGGATATTTTGATGAAACGCGATTCCATTTACTACCAGATTTTTAAGCGCTCTCCTGGATTACTTTTTGAACTAGTTAATGACCCTCCTGAAGAAGCACAGAATTATCGATTTGAGTTAGTTGAAGTCAAAGAAACTGCTTTTCGCATTGATGGAGTGTTTTTACCTCCTGTAGGTGCAAAATCTAAAATTGTCTTTTTTGCAGAAGTCCAATTTCAAAAAGATGAAGGTCTCTACCATCGATTCTTTACTGAGTCAATGATGTTCCTAAACCGAAATCGGACGGAGTATGACGATTGGTTTTGTGTAGTCATTTTTCCATCACGCTCTTTGGAACCAAAAGATCAAAAAACTCATCGCATATTTTTGAAGAGCGACCAAGTACAGCGAATTTATCGTTCTGGAATTGGGCGAGCCAAACCAGCAGTCAGTAAATATCAACTTGATGCAGTTGACAATCGCATCGGAAGAAGAGATGGCACAGCAAGCTCGTCAATTGATTGAGCGAGTACAATTAGAGGAAACAGATACACTGCCGAAAAAAGAAATCATCGATCTTATTACCACAATTGCCGTTTACAAATTGTCTTCATTGAGTAGAGAGGAAGTAGAAGCTATGCTAGGACTGACTTTAGAGCAAACAAGGGTTTATCAAGAAGCGAAAGCTGAAGGTCGCGTTGAAGGTCGCGTTGAAGGTCGCGTTGAAGGTCGCGTTGAACGGGAAGCAGAAATGTTAAGAGTTACTGTGCCTCTGTTACTCAAAATGGGAATGAGCGTGGAGCAAATTGCTCAAGAGCTTAAAGTTGAGCTAGAAGCTGTCCGCTTAGCGGCACAGCAGAATACCTAAATAACACGGGAGCCTGGTTTAAGTTTTTTAATTAAACAATAGCGTAGCCGATCAGAAGTTTTATCGCTACGCTATTTTTGTGTTGTACCAAAATTTAAAAGGAAAAAACTGTCCATAAAATTCATACTTTTTCTTTTTTTGAAGCAAATACTTTATACCAATTCTCCACAACTTGATGCAGTTGACGATCGCATCGGAAGAAGTGATGGCAGAGCAAGCTCGTCTGTTACCATACGCGAGTACAATTAGAGGAAACAGACACACTGCCGAAAAAAGAAATCATCGATATTATTACCACAATCGCCGTTTACAAATTGTCTTCATTGAGTACAGAGGAAGTAGAAGCTAGATCCACATTTCCTTGATGAGGTGTTGCTGTTAATAACAAAATTCTTTCGGAAATTCGTGATAACTCTTCTGCCAATTTGTAGCGTCGAGTACGCCGCAAATCATCTCCTTGAGTGCGAGCCGAACATTTGTGCGCTTCATCAATAATGACCAAATCCCACTCGACTTGCAAAATACCTGGGGCAACATCATCCCGCTTGGCAAAATCGATAGATGCAATACATTGGCGAAATCTTTCCCACGGATTTCCAGCCAATTGCCCCTTAGCCAAGACTGAGTTGACAACCTCAAAAGTTTCAGAAAATTTGCTGCGAAGCTCATCCTGCCACTGAAGTGTCAACGGGGCTGGAGCAAGAATCAAGACTCGTTCAACAGCGGAGCGTAACTTGAGTTCTTTCAACAAGAGCCCAGCCATAATTGTCTTTCCAGCACCAGGATCGTCAGGTAGTAGAAATCGCAGCCTGACTTGCGGTAGAATTCGCTCGTACACGGCTTCCAATAAAAGTAATTGTACCTGTTACAGATTGGAAAGATAGTTTCGGAGCAAGACCTTGGATGGTTCGCTTAGAACCTAGTACAGAAAATAACCTGACTAAAACTTCTGCTGTTGATACATTTCAAATACGTTCGGTTTCTGAAAATAGATTAGTAAGAAAGTTGGGAGAAGTATCTGAATCAGAAATGTTACTTATTACTCAAGGATTAGCAATTGTTTTAAGTATTTGAATCTATTTGGTGAATGGTAATACGGATGTAGCGGTTAAATTCTTAAGTGCTGCGGAAGTGACGTTTGCTCAGTTGGCAAAGACTCCTAGTATGGGAAAGGTAACGTTTAAAAGGCATGAAAAGGTATAATTATCCTCTACTCTACACCATTTTTACACCACTTTTGTATCTAAAGGTATTCAAAAACGACCAAACTTGACCTCAAGGCTAGAACATTTGTCCTCTATTTTTCAGGGATTAGAAAGCAAAAACCCTTGAACTCCAACGATTTCAAGGGTTTTTTGATAATGCCAGGAACCAGATTTGAACTGGTGACACGAGGATTTTCAGTCCTCTGCTCTACCGACTGAGCTATCCCGGCTAATTTATTTCGTGTTTTTGTTTATTTCCACAATTATTAAGTGTAGCGAAGGCTAAATGATTTGGCAAGTACTTTTGAAAAAAAATTATGCGGTGGATTTTTTCCTAACCTGAACCAAGCAGAAAACCGCTAAGAACAACACAAACTGCACGAGCACAATACTCGGTCCTGAAGCGAAGTTGAACAGACCCGATACTATAATGCCTGCAAAGCTACTGGTAGACCCAACAATCACGGATAAAATGAGAAACCAGTTAAAGTGGTGACTCATTAACTTAGCTGTTGAGGCGGGAATAACTAAGAAAGCGTTTACGAGTAAAACGCCAACTGCTTTAATTGCCACAGCAACAGCTAGTGATAGCAGTACCACAAAGCTATAACGGTACAATTGTACTGGCACACCTTGAACCTTTGCTACAGCAGAATTAAGAGTTAACAGAATTTGCTGCTGTAAGGTTAATAAGAGAAACACACTCCCTCCCACAAGGACAAGCAGTGTCAAAACTAAGTCTGTGGCATCAATGGCTAAAATGTCTCCAAACAGTACGCTCATTAAATTGCCACGATACCCTTTTATTAAGCTAGTTAAAAGCACGCCTAGAGCTAATGCACCGGACAGAACAATACTGAGGACGCTATCGCTAGCTAAATCTGTTCGATCTATAAAGTAAAGAACAACCAACCCAAAAAGTAAAGTAAAGGGTAGTAACATCCAGGTCGGGTTTAACTGTAGTAGTACACCTAATGCTACGCCTACTAAAGCAGCATGACCTACCGCATGGCTAAAGAAGGACAATTGGCGCAAGGTGACAAAGCTACCAAGTAAACCGCCAAGTATTCCCATCAATATAGCACCCGCGATCGCGCGTTGCATGAAGGGAAACTGTAGTAAAGTCACTAAGTCGTTTATGTTAGTCATTGGTTATTGGGGATTGGCGATTAGGGACTAGGGATTTGTCAGGTTAGTGTAGAATGAGAACCTCAATTCATAATTCATTCATGGTTGTGTCGGTAGCGGCTGAAGCCAGGACCATATGTTGCTAGAAGGTTTTGTGGTGAAAGAGCGACTTCTGGAACTCCCGTGCAAACAATAGTTTGATTCAGACAAATCACGCGATCGCAGTAGTGGCTTACCATATCAATATCATGGGAGACTTGCAAGACTGTCCAACCCTCTTCTTGCTTCAGTTCGTTAAGCAAGGTGTAAAAATCTGCTGCACCTTGGATATCCACCCCAGCAAAAGCCTCATCAAGAACTAATAGTTTGCGCTTTACAACCAAACAGTATGCCAACAAAACCCGTTTAAGTTGACCTCCGCTTAGAGTTCCAATTGCTTGATGTCGCAAGTGATAAGCATCAGTTCGCTGCAAAGCTTCTGATACTGCTGCACGTTTTTCCTTGCTGCGGCGACCCATAGCACCAATATTGAAGAGATTGGAAGAAGAACTACAAACCCAACCCAACTCTACAAGTTCGCTCACAGAAATCGGAAAGCTGCGGTCAAAAATAAAATTTTGCGGCATATAAGCCAACTGGTGGCGTAAATTTCCCAAACGGGTTATTGGACGACCAAATATCTCTACGCTACCTGCACTTCTAGGAATTAAATCTAAAACAGCTTGCACCAACGTGCTTTTACCTGCTCCATTAGGACCCACTATAGCTGCATTTGTTCCTTGGTGTATTTCCAAAGAAACATCCCGAACAGCCAAATAGCTACCCTGATAAACAGTCAATCCCTCTACCTTTAAAATAGGAATATCATTAATCATTCGTCATTTGTCATTTGTCACTGGTTACTGGTCACTGCTCACTGGTTACTGGTCACTGCTCACTGGTTACTGGTTAACAGATTCTCATTATGAGTTATAAATTATGAAATTATGATGAAATATATTCTGTAGTATGCATAATTTATCACTCATTTTTTATAACACCTACTGACAGGCTGATTTTAAAGTTTCTAAATTAGCCTGCATTCCTTTGAAATAGTATTGCGGCTCGGTTTCACCCGTTTCTAATGAATCCAAAGGACGCAAAGTCAAATTCAAATCTTTAGAAAGACTTGTTAACAATTTGTTATCAGTTGCAGGTTCCCCAAACAACGCTTTCACTTTATACTGCTTAACTGCCTTCACTGCATTTTGTACGTCTGTTGGTGAAAGTTGGTCTTCTGGAATCTCCACAACAGCAACCTGTCTGAGATTGTAGCGTTTAGCTAAGTACGGGTATGCATCATGGAAAGTGACAAAGGTACAACTAGGAGTCTTTTGTAAAGTTTGCTGAAATTCACTATTTAAACTATCTAATTGCTTGATATATGCTGCTGCATTTGCTTCATAAGTTGCTTTATTAGCAGGGTCAGCAGCAATGAGACCATCCCGAATATTTTCAACTTGCTGTTTTGCCAAAACTGGATCTAACCAAACGTGAGGGTTTCCTTCTGGATGGTCGTGGTCGTGTTCTGTCGTTTTTCCCCCAGCTTTTTCATTAGGAACGCGATCGCGTTCCTCCTTGGAGCTATGAGTTTTCACAACAGGTGAAATTTCATCTAAAGCTTGAATTCCTTTTGCTGCATCAACTTGAACGAGCTTGGAGTTTTGGGCATTCCTGATTGTGTCGTCTAGAAATTCTTCTAAACCTAAGCCATTTTTTACCAAGACATTAGCGCTAGCAATTTCCTTGACATTCTCTGGTGTTGCCTGGTACTCGTGTACTTCTGTACCAGGTGGCACTAATATCTTGACATCTGCTGCATCCCCAGCAACTGCCTTAGTAAACCAATAGATTGGCAAAAAAGTTGATACGACTTTGATTTTGCTTGCTTGTGGTGATGGCGTCGATACAGCTTCCTGTGCTTGTGGTGATTGTTTTGAGTTGGTTGCTCTCTCTGTACTAGAGTTATTACACCCAGCACCCAAGGATACCATCAAAAAAGCAATTATGCTCAAAAAACTTTTTTTCCAAATCATACGAGTCTGATGCACTACTTTTCTCCTTCGCAGAGCTATTTGCAATATTTCTCTTATGTATTGACAATAAGAATTGTATTATATAAATATAATAATACTCATTATCTAACAAAAGAAACTAAATATGCATGGTAGCAATGCTTGTAACAACTTGTGTAGAAGCTATGGCATAGGGCATTGTGGATGAATTAATAATTACCTTGCCCATTTTATCCATCTAAATGTAAGTAATTCGTGATGAAGATTTATTTGAGAGACTTTTTCATATAAACTAATAACAATTTGAAAAAATGACACAGTTAATTGTGCGGAATTAAGTCCAGATAAAAGTTTCTGCATCCCAAATCTAACAAGGATATAACTTTTCTAGGACTAAGGTGTATATTCTAGCTGACAATGTGTGTGAGGAAAAAATGACAAAATTATGGAAATCGTTACTGGCTAGCCCAGTGGTTTTGAGCATGATGCTGGTCATGAATACAACTGTAGTTGCAGGGGAAGTACAGAGCAATGGGAACATCAACGAAACTGAAAATCACCCGAAAAACAAAACAATGGCACAGGTGACGTCAGTTTCTCAGCTATCAGACGTACAACCTACAGACTGGGCATTCCAAGCACTGCAATCTTTGGTAGAAAGATACGGGTGTATTGCTGGATATCCAAATGGGACTTATAGAGGCAATCGGGCGCTGACGAGATATGAATTTGCGGCTGGTTTAAACGCTTGTCTCGATCGCGTGAACGAACTCATCGCCACTGCTACATCAGAGTTAGTCAACAAACAAGATTTAGCAACATTACAAAAACTCCAAGAGGAATTTGCAGCTGAACTGGCGACTCTTCGAGGACGTGTAGATGCGCTCGAAGCAAAAGCTGCTGAGTTGGAAGCCAACCAATTTTCTACCACCACAAAACTGCAAGGAGAAGCTGTTGCAGCCATCACGGATGTATTTGGCGGCAATACAGTCAACGATGTGGATGTTAGGGATAACAATACAACCTTTGGAGCGAGGGTACGTGTGGAGTTAGTCACTAGCTTCACTGGAGACGATACTTTGTTTACCAGACTTCAATCCAATAATCTTGTCAACCCCGAACTTGGGACACCAGAAGGCAGTCTGTTTTTTGCAGGCGAAGATGGTAACAGCGATGTCTTTCTGGATGCTTTGTGGTACAAATTCCCTCTGACCAAAAGCACAGAGGTAGTTGCAATTGCAAACGCAGGTGCAGCAGATGACCTGACTGAAACAATCAACATCTTTGATGGAGATGGTTCTCTAGGTGCTTTATCTACCTTTGGTACTCGTAACGCAATTTATTACCAAGTTGAAGGTGCGGGCTTGGGCATTACTCAGCAGTTTGGAGATGCTGTATCTGTCAGTTTAGGATATTTGGGAAATTCGCCAAACGATCCCTCCCGTAGCAATGGCGTGTTTAATGGTCCTTACGGCGCTTTAGCACAACTGACTCTTAAACCAAGCGATCGCATTAGCTTTGGTTTCACTTACATTAATGCTTACAATCAAGAATTAGGTGCAGGAAGTAATCGCGCAAATCCAATATCCTTCTTCAACTCCAACTTTGACTTTGACCTAGATGGAGAATCAGACGAGTTAAACGTACCCTTCTCCAGTAATTCCTACGGTTTCCAAGCATCCATCGGCTTAAGCGAGAAATTCGTCCTAGGCGGTTGGGTTGGATACACAAATGCTCGAAACTTATCCACTGAAGGCGGAAGAATTGACCGAGGAGATTTAGATATTTGGACTTGGGCTGTAACTTTAGGATTTCCCGATCTTGGTAAGAAAGGTAGCTTAGCTGGTATCATTTTTGGTATGGAACCCAAAGTTACAGGTTCCAGCATTAACGAGATCTCCAGAGATAGTGACACTTCATATCATATTGAAGCGTTCTATCAGTACCAGGTTACCGAAAATATAGCCATTACCCCAGGAGTTATTTGGCTAACAGCGCCAGACCATAACAGTAACAACGATGATGTTGTCATTGGAGCCATCAGAACGACATTAAGTTTTTAACCAATTCGGCGGAATTCCCCATCTGCCCATGCTGTGGGTAGTTCATGAGGATACAAAAAGACCAGCCTGCCACAGCTGGTCTAGAAGAATCTCTTGCGTTGTCTTGTGTACCTGAGTTAAACCCAAATTGTGCGTTCTCAAGCGCACCGGGAAACTTCATCATTACAATATTGTAACAGTCAACACAGATTTTTCATGGAATTTATCAAAAAAAAACACATTTATCAAAAAATAGCCTCTACCTTTAAGAAGAATTTAAGTTAATTTATGTGGGATTGGGGATTGGGGATTGAGAATGAGTTATACCTCCTTATCCACTGGTCACTGGTCACTGGTCACTGGTCACTGTATGCGGTTTTCCCCAAATAACACGTTCCTGCTTGTAGATTGCGATTCCGGGTTTTGCGCCCTTGGGCTTATAAACGTGCTTTGGTTGAGTGTAAACTATTGGAACTAAATCGCTTTGGCGACCGCGACTGTAGTAAGCTGCTAAGTCAGCAACGTACTGTAAATCCTTTTCATCTAGAACTGCACCCGCTTCCATACGCAAAAGCAAGTGACTTCCGGGAATTTCTTGTGCGTGAAACCATAAATCGTAGTCATTCGCAACTCGAAAAGTTAACTGGTCATTTTGACGGTTGTTTCGTCCAATTAAAACTTCAAAACCACTTGGAGTGCGGAAACGATGAAAGTTGGTATTAGCTGATTCTGTAGAACTGCGACGGCGATACCCTGAGTCTTCTAAATATTCCTGCTGAATCAGTTCCTCACGAATTTCCTCTAAAGCTTGTAAATCTTCTGGTGTTTGGTAGCTGTCTATTTGAGAAATAGCTGCTTCTACTTGCTCCAAATACTCAATTTCTGCTTTAACTTCCATCAACAGCGGTTCTACAGCAGTACGGGCGCGTTTGAGTTTTTGGTGCTGTTTGTATAAATTTTGAGCATTTTGCACCGCATTTTTATCTGGTTCTA
This sequence comes from Scytonema hankhaensis NUACC26, assembly GCF_045865695.1. NCBI lineage: Bacteria > Bacillati > Cyanobacteriota > Cyanophyceae > Nostocales > Scytonemataceae > Scytonema > Scytonema hankhaensis. Next base: position 6,056 of record NZ_BAACAP010000156.1, on the reverse strand, counting down.
AAGCAATCTTCAGGGGTTTGCCAGTTTCAAAGTCAGAGAGAATAATCTCCTTCATTCCCACTTGCCATTCATGTAGATGCGCCATCAACAAATCAGCTTTTTGCCTGTACTCATCTGCTTGCTGGGATTGCTGTAAGCGTTGCTCAAAAGTAGCAGCCTTGACTCGCAATTTCTCTAAAATATTGTTGAGTTTTTGGTTCAACTGATGCCGCAACTGAGAAAATGTCTGTAGATTGAACTGGTCGGTATAATAGCGATTGAGCAGCTCTTGAATATCTTCAGCTGGTTTTAAAGCACCCCAACCCAGGACATTATATCCTCCTGTTGTCTGCACTGGTTCGTATTTCTCGCTTTCTAACCTTTGTAACCATTCACACCAGTAATGAAACAGTCGCTGCCAATCTTCCGATCTTAAGGTATCTGTTGTACTGTCTGGATCGATACCCGATACCTGTAACATTGACTGTATGAGGGAAGGAGAAACGCCACGATAGTTTTTGAGTAATTGCTTTTTAATGGCTCCTGGTATTAAAGCAATCCTTTCTTGCCAGCGTTCCTGAGATTCTGTCAAACTGGGTACGGTAGCTGTGAGGCGGGGTGGTTTTTCATAGGGTTGTCCCGTGAGAATGGGACGGACACTCGATTGTTGTTGATTAACTTGGTGAGCAACAGTAATTATTGTGTTACTAGCATCGGTAAGAATAACATTACTGTACTTACCCATGATTTCAACATACACGTGATACAAAGCACTTTCACCCGGACGGCGGGCGAACTGCAAATCGACTGCACGTTCCCAAGGGTCGATTATATCTATGGAGACTAGTGCTAATCCACCTAACTGATGTATCAGTTGTTGGCTGAAGGTAAAAGTATCTGGGATTCTTGGTGGTGGATCTCCTATGTGAAGGCGGGCGGCTTGGGCATGCCAAGAAATTTCTAGCCAACTCCTTTGTTTTATCGTGCGGAGTGCGATCGCAATAGTGTAGCTGTTGCGCTGATAAACTTGCTCTATGCGAGATGGTAGCCAGTTAGCGCGGAGATCGCTACAAACAGCGCTAAGAGTCGTAAAGTCAAAAGTTTGCACAACGATTTCCCGTTTTAACAATTGTCAGCTACCAGCGATCGCTTGTTAGCGCTCTGTTCGCTAATGGAGTCGTGAAACGTCCATGTAAAGATAACTCTACTACAATAGCAAAAACTCTAGTCGAGTCGTGAAAAAATTTCATTCGCGAGCGTGAAAACCCCTACTCCCTACCCTCTACCCTTCCTCTAACCATTCGCTAGCCAAATCCTCAATTATGTGGTGTTCTGCAATTAACTCGTTATTACAGAAACGCCGAATAATTGGATGAATGAAAGCACTTAGAGAAGCATTTTTAAAATCATCTTTATGAACTTGGGTATTGCCCACCACCAAGTCTGTTGGTGAGCAATTTATGCAAAGTACAACTACGAATTAAGAATTGGAGTAAAGCGACTTTACCATTCGTTAAGCTGCTTTCTTTTTGCGGCTGTAACCTAAAGCTGCAAATGCTGTTAATGCGATCGCACCAACTGTACCGGGTTCAGGTACGCTTGTTTTAGAAGAACTCCCGACTTTAAATTGATAGGCTAGTTGAGAATTCCTTGGTGGAGTTGTACCCGACCAAAACAACTGTGTTTGACCTGTCAGCACAAATGGATTACTAATGTCGCTAATTCTAAGATAATCCACGTCTGAAGAAATACCCAAAGAAGAAGAGCCTAAACTTCCAATGCTTTCACCATTCAACACCAAGTTACTTAAATTAACAGTACTATTTTGTGAAGCAAAAGTACGGATAAAAATATCGCTCGCTGAACCATTAAACGCAGTGCTGGATAAAGTTCGATCGCCAACAATATATTTAACGCTGTTACCCGTGTATTCCAGACTGAAGTTTACTGGTTGATTGTTAACCCAAGCATACTGTTGTTGCTCAACAGGCTGACCACCTTGCTTGATATCATCATTAATACTAAGCTCATAAGTAGCAAGACCTCCAAGGTCGCCAATTCGACCTTCAGCAACAAACTTTTCGGAAAATTCCCCTTGCTTGATGAGATTTTCAAAGTCCGTATCTGTGAAATTAGGGTTCTGGCTAAGTGTTAGAGCTTTTGCTGGGTTTGGCGTTGTACATATTCCAAGGGTTACTAGACCTAAAATCAGAAGCAGTGTCCGTTGAATCATTTCCTTGTTTCAATAAAAAATAGGGTTTCCTAGAAATTACTGATTACTACAGCCTCCAACACTACTTTTACATGTAACTTTAACATAACTTCATTAAGAGGATGTTTTAAAAGTTGTGGGCGAATAGAATTCGCTACTATACAAACTAAGTCCTTCTTGTGCGGACTAATGAAGAATCAAGGGTTTTAAACCCACGCAGGTGGGTTTTGCCTGTATAGCCGCGAATTCTATTCGAATACGGCTAGTATGAATTGAAACTTTACAAACATCCTCTAACACTGCTACAAAGTACGGCAAGTTTTTACTAAAAACTTAATTTTTTTCTGAAATCATTAAAATTATTTCAGAAATGCCTGTTATATTTATCAGATTTTGCTTTTCTTGAATTAGTAAACACACTGAGTGAAAGCGAGATGATATCTTAGTATATATACAGAATTTTTCTTAGTTATAAGAATATCGATTTGGTACAAATACTTGATAAGATGCTGAATCGAATTTCAAGCAGACTGCGGTATGAGCGCCAATCATAATGAAAACTACGACAATGAAGAAATATCGTTAGGAAGTCAAAAAGGCGAAAAGGGTAAGAGCTTTAGAGGTGGGAAGAAGAAAAAGCGCGATAGTTGGTATGGTTACAGCGATAAAGACTTTCAGAGATGGTGGCACAGAAAGGGAAAGGAAGAATTTAGTGGTAAAGATCTTGATAATGCACAGCAGGCAAAAGAAGTTTATGAATATTGGGAGTCAATAGGAAAACCTACAGTAAAGTAGCTAGAATATACAATGAGGAATAATATGACAGTTAGCAATACACAGTATCAACAATATGTGGAGCAGCTTTATTCCAATAATAGAGACTTAGTTGTTGAAGCAGCTCATACGCTTGGCGATTTTGGAGAGCACCGCTCTGTAGATATTTTAATAGAGTTACTTCAAAAAACAACTGACCCCGTTATTCGTAATGCTGCTGCTATAGGATTACGCGAACTGGGAGATGAAAGAGCACTTGAACCAATAGTATCACTGATAAACGATCCAAAAACAGAAGGTTATAGAGGTACTTTAATTTATGCTCTTGAAGGATTTGATTGCAGTGGTCTATTACCATTTTTAGTCGAACAGGTAATTACAGGAAATTTTGAAGTCAGTCACCAAGCGTTTTCCCTGATTGAGTCCATAGATATCGAATTGGATTCAGAAACTTTAAATTTTTGTACTCAGCGCGTCAAAGATGCTTTACTAGAAAATTATGAAAAAGCTGATTTGTTAGAAGACCTTATTGATTTACTCAATGAAATGAATAGTTTTACTAATACAAAGAACTTATAGTAATCCTAAATCATTTGTAAAAATTTTTAGTACTGTAGTAGGGTGGGCATTACCCACCACTAAGACTTTTGTGCGGCACAGCCCTACCTACGTGTATTTCACAAATCAAATAGGATTGCCAGATAAAAAGATTGTAAGGGACTTCCAAATAAAAAAATATACAACGTTCTCTACTGATGGCGGGCGTCCCGCCCGCCATCAGTAGAGAACGGGCGAGGACGCCCATTCCACAAAATGGATAATTTATTTCTTGGAAATTCCTAACTCAAAAGTCTATAATCGAGAGACACTTATGTATTCATAACTCTCGACTATAAACTATTGCTTTCTTTATAGTGAAAATGAGGGATACGCCTTAAGGCGATAAGCTTCGCTTATCGCTAACCCACCAAAACTGCTTCTTGTGCTAAGAATTTCTCTGAAGTTTCTTGCAGAGTTTTTTCAAGAGTTGCTTGTGCAATTTGAGTGTAAAGCTGACTGAGTTGAGAGGCGACTCCATCCCAACTGAATTTAGTTTCTACTCGCTGTCTACCTCCTTGACCCCATTTATCCCGCAACTCTGGATTGCTGAGGATTCGGTCAATTGCGACAGAGAAAGCTGCTGGATCTTGTGGAGTTGCTAACAAACCAGTTTCTTCTGGTATGACGGTAAATTGAAGTCCACCAACATCACTCGCAACTACTGGTGTACCACTTGCCATCGCTTCAATCGCTACAAGTCCAAAAGGTTCGTAGTGACTGGGGACAACGCAAACATCAGCCGCCGCATAATAGTATGGCAAAATCTCTTGACTGAGGCGACCTGGAAAGGTGGTGAAGTCGCTCATACCTAACTCAGTCACAATACTTTCAATGCGATCGCGTTCTATTCCATCACTATGACCGGGACGACTGCCACCACCTATAATTAGTTGAAGCCTATCGGAGTCACGAAACTGAGATTGACCTACCGCACGCACCAAGGTTTCAATCCCCTTACGTGGATCGAAACGACCCACATACAGCACGAGTTTAGCTTCGGGGTCAATACCCAATACTTCTCTTGCTGCTTGTCTGTCAACACAGCCAAACCGTTGAATATCAGTACCGCAGGGAATAATATCAATATTTCCTTTTGTAGAAACAAGAGTTCGCATATGTTCCTTTTCTTGCGGACTCGTTGCTACAATGCGTTCTGCTGTCTCCAAAACTTGCTTCTCCACTGCTAACCGAGTAGTGGCTATCAGAGGAATCGTTTCTATTGTGTTGTACTTAATGACTCCTAGAGAGTGATAGGTATGAACCTGTTTGCTCCCTTGGAGCTCTTTCAACTGCATCCCAACCCAACTAGAGAGCCAATAGTTTGTATGCACCAGAGGATACACGTAATTATTTTCTTGCTGGAATTTGAGAAAGTTATCCACAAATTCAGGCAAGTATCCAAATAGATTATCTCGTGGCACAAATTCAATAGATCCAGCCTCTAGGCGAATGGTTCGACAATTGGGGCTGTGCTGAACAATTGTGTCTTGCTCTGTACTAACTTTGCGGGTAAACATATCAACCAGCCACCCCAATCTAGCCAGTGCTTCTCCCACCTGGCGCACGTAAACATTCTGTCCTCCAGCCTCTTCTTTCCCAATTTCAATCGCTGGATCGCCATGGACTGAAATTAAGGCAATGCGTTGCTCAGTTCTAGAGTTCATAGTTTGTTGGTGTTTTTTCTTACAAAAGGTCTTCGGCATATCTGAGTTCGCTCTTAGCCTTCAACCTTCTTTATATAATTTTTATTATTCTTTATTTTAATTTAAGATGCAATACATTTTTATACATCTACTGACAGAAGTAGAATTTTTTTTTAAGTATTTCTATTTAAATTTTTTATACTTAAATTGTTATATTTTTATCTAATAATCTTTATAAGTCATCTAAATATTTAGAGTTTAAATTACACTTATTGGTTTTTTATATATTTTACGCCATCACTACAAAGCTTATTCTTAAGCAAAAATTCCTCAAGAATAGTATTTTAAAACACTAAAGATAGTAGTATATTCACTACCTTCTATAGAAATAATCTCAATACGGTTCTCTAAAATAACTTTTGGCTCTTACCTTACAATTTTTCTAAAAACTTATTATGCAAGTATAGTTTGTTTTAATTTATACTCTTTTTCCAATTCCCTAGAAGCATTTTCTTTTCCAAAAAGTATAATTTAGCACTTTTCTTTTTTCTGAGAGTTTACTTTATCAAATGTTAAGGTCATTATTAGATGACATTTAAACATGTAGCGCTTCTTTCTGATTTGTAAAAACTTGTGGCGTTTATATCCCCAACTTCTTAAAGTTGGGTAGACATTGCCTACCACCAAGTCTACTGTTGATTTTGCGTTTCTTGCCTTATACGTATAGCTTTGCATCTTCAGCAAAATACTACTTTCTTGCTTCTACTGTTATGGAGCATTTACTAGAACTAAGATTTGTTGATGATTTAAAACATAGTTGACAATATCTAACATGGGGAATCAAATAA
>NZ_BAACAP010000155.1:0-39969 GCF_045865695.1 Scytonema hankhaensis NUACC26 | reverse complement strand
TTCCGAACCCAATCTCGACAAAGCTTTTTCTAACTCTTGTTCGCGAATTGTCTCGATTTTATCACGCAAACTACTGATAGTTGTCACTGTTTCGAGCGATCGCAACCAAACATCAAAAGCTTCTGATTCTTCTTCCAACAATCCCTCTGCTTCTTGAGCGATTCGGCGGCGACTTTCTTGGTTTTGTGCCACAACTGCCTTCAAATCATCCACATTAAATGCCTGTACGTTCGTCATTTCATTAACATTTGCATGGACATTGCGAGGTACAGAAATATCAATTAGCATCAAACCACGACTGGGTTCTAAAACCATCTCTAGCTTAGCACGGTCGAGAATCGGTTCTGTTGCCGACGTACTTGTAAACACTAAATCGCATTCGGAAATCACCGCTGTCATTTCTGAAAGCAAGCAAGTTCTAATAGATTCTTCAGGAAACTGCTTTGCCAATTCCTTAGCACGTTCGAGAGAGCGATTTAAAATACAAATTTTGTCAGTTCCTTTAGACAACAAGTGTTGTACCAGCAACCGCGACATTTTACCAGCACCAAGAATTGCTACTTGACAAGCGGCTAAGTTGTCCAATTTCATTTGTGCTAGTTCAACAGCCGCCGAACTAATGGAAACCGCTCCCGTACCAATACTTGTTTCGCTACGAACGCGCTTTCCTGCAGTCAAGGATTGTTTAAATAATCGATTCAAAATTATTTTAATACTTTGATATTGCTGTCCCAGTTTGTGAGTATTTTTTACCTGAGCCAGAATTTGACCTTCTCCAAGGACGAGACTATCCAATCCGGCTGCAACACGTAGTAAATGCATCACAGCATCTTGATGTAGCAACACAAACAAATGTTGGCGTAAAGAAGGGATTGGCAATTTACTATGTTCGGAGAGAAATTGAGTGACCTCACGAATACCCTGTTCTGTTTCTTGGGTAACTACATAGATTTCTAGACGATTACAAGTGCTTAGTATTGCGACTTCTTCAATATGGGGATAGCTGAGCAACTGACCTGTTGCGCCTTCAATTTGTGGTTCTGGAATACTCAACTTTTCCCGAACTTCAACAGGGGCTGTTTTGTGGCTTAACCCCACTACCGCTATATGCATAGTTGTCATTTTTTATGTACTTTTTGTTATCTTTGTTAATGGTTAGTTGTTAGTTGTTAGTTGTTAGTAGGTAGTATCTTATTTGATTTATAAAATGCACGTAGGTAGGGCTAATGCCCACCAAAAATATCATGTGGTGGGCATTAGCCCTACCTACAGTACTGAGATTTTTTCACAAATCAGATAAGATTGGTATCGTTAATAGAATTTTCTACTAACTACTAACTACTAACCACTAACTAATAACTATCTCAACTGCAAAGTTTTTGGCTCATCAAACAAATGGACTGTATCGACAAACCGAGCAGTGCGGGACTGGCTGGAAATAACTAAGCTTTGAGTCCTAGCACCACCGTGGAAGAAGCGAACACCCTCCATAAGAGTTCCTGGGGTAATACCGCAAGCAGCAAACAGCACGGTTTGACCAGAAGCCAATTCATCAGCATTGTAAACTCGATCTGGGTCTGTAATACCCATTTCATTGAGTCGTGCAATGTTACCTTCTCGACTTTCTCCAATCAAACCAGTTTTTACGACTTCTGGATCGTAAATCAGTTGTCCTTGGAAATGCCCACCCAAACAACGTAAAGCAGCAGCGGAAATCACTCCTTCAGGCGCAGCCCCAATACCCATGAGAGCATGAATGTTAGTTCCCTCGAAGGCGCAAGAAATGGCAGCAGAAACGTCACCATCGCTAATCAGTCTGACTCTAGCCCCTACTTGACGAATTTCTTGAATGAGTTCCTTATGACGGGGACGATCCATAACGACCACTACCAATTCCTCTACGGAACGTTCTAAGCACTCGGATAGGATTTTGAGGTTCTCACTGGCAGACTTGTTAATATCAACTCGACCGCGAGCTCGAGATGGCGCTGCTAACTTCCTCATGTAGAAGTCAGGCGCGGCAAATAAACCGCCTTTTTCAGAAATTGCCAACACTGCCATAGAGCCGTTTTGACCGTAAGCAACTAAGTTAGTGCCTTCGCATGGGTCAACAGCAATGTCTATTTCAATCAATTCATCGGGATTACAATAACTTTTAGCATCCTCACGAGTACAGATACCAACTTCTTCTCCAATGTAAAGCATGGGAGCTTCATCGCGTTCGCCTTCGCCTATAACGATGCGTCCGCGCATATAAATTTTGTTCATCCGTTCCCGCATAGCTTCTACAGCCACTTGGTCAGCAGTATTCTTCTCGCCTTTCCCCATCCAACGGGAGGAGGCAATAGCGGCTTGCTCAACAACCTCAATGATTTCTAACCCAAGTGTATTTTCCACAAACTCTGCCCTCTCAATTGCTTGGTATTACGTTGTTCTGTAAAATCTATGTTCAGTTTTCAAGTCTACCAAACGGCGGATACCTATGGAAAATAGTATCAACTTACGTCTATGTTAAGTTTTGCTTCTAAAGTGGCGTTAGTGGTTAGTTGTTAGTGATTACTGGTAATTTTTGAAAGCAAATTCTCCTATATTTTATAAGTGTTGTTACTTATTAGGGAGGATCTCTTTACGTGTTATAACCTACGAGATACCAGTACCATCAAAGCAAATCCATCCACTCCGTTAAAATGTTTTTTTTATTAAAAATGTAAAAATTTTAACTTGTGACTGTTCGCAGGTAATATGGCGAGCGTAAATCATTCGTAAAAAACTTAAGCACTGTAGGGTGGGCATTGCCCACAACTAAAGCTTTAATGGTGGGCAATGCCCACCCTACTTGTGTTTCACTGGTCACTGGTCACTGGTCACTGGTCACTGTTTACTGGTGATACCATACAGGAAACATAGTTGAGCGTACACAATGGTGAACTTTATTAATTCTCTTTTAGGTCGCCATCCAGAATCTATCAAAGCAAATGTAGAAATCTATACTTGGCAAATCTGCCCGTATTGTATCAGAGCCAAATTACTTTTGTGGTGGAAAGGTGTCAACTTTACGGAATACAAGATTGATGGGGATGAAACGGCTAGAGCAAAAATGGCAGAACGTGCTAACGGACGCCGTACAGTACCACAAATTTTTATCAACGATCGACACGTTGGTGGTTGTGATGACGTTTATGAGTTGGATACAAAAGGGCAATTGGATGCAATGCTTGCTCAACCTGTAACATTATAAAGCCACGAGTCTTGGTAGAATTACAGACGTGGATGCAGTGACTTAAGAGATAAGGAGAAATTATGCAAGCAAAAATCTTGAAAATTGCGTCAGCGATCGCGGTATTGCTTTTGATACCAGCTTGTGCTGAAGATCCTTCTCAAATTTTCACTGGAACACAACAGGCAATTCAACAAAACTCTCAATCTAATTCCAAGTTGGCTGTTGCCAAAGCAGAATTTGGCATTGTCAACGTCAACCCTCAAGATTACAAAGTTTCTTTGAAACCTACTAACAAAGTGCTATTAAAAAACGACACGGCTTATGGATGGCGCATACAACTTAAGGGCTATCAAGGTCAAGTGACGTGGCGCGAAGTTTATCAATTGCCAAAAGCAGCACAAAGTTGGGGTCCTCCTACTAGTGCTGAATTTTCAGTGTCGCCAGACAAAACACAAGCAACAACGCAGCGTACTGTATACACCAAAGATGGTGTTATTGGTAATACGTGGACTGTTGCACCAGGAGATCCTCCTGGGAAGCACACTATAGAAGTTTTTGTCAATAACCGTCCTGTTGGAAAGTTTGAGTTTAATTTAGTTAGTGGATAACAGTGACCCTCCGGGTTCGCCAGTTCCCTACGGCGGGAGACCCGCCTGCAGGACTGGACTCACCAGTGACTAGTGACCAGTGACCAGTGACCAGTGACAAATGACTCGTGTTAATTAAATATTCAGATTATTTAACGCACAAAAAATGGATGAGTCGCGCTTTACATCTGGCACAGGTAGCAGGTGATGCTGATGAAATACCAGTAGGTGCTGTTATTATTGATTCATCAGGGAATTTAATTGCAGAAGGTGAGAACAAAAAGGAGCGCTATAAAGACCCGACCGCTCATGCAGAAATTCTTGCTATTAGGGAAGCATCTCAAAAGTTACAAACTTGGCGTCTTAATCAATGCACTCTATACGTGACTTTAGAACCTTGTCCTATGTGTGCTGGTGCGATAGTTCAGGCGCGTGTAGGTCTTTTGGTATACGGAGTTGACGATCCAAAAACTGGAGCAATTCGTACTGTTAGTAACATACCCGATAGTGCGGTTTCTAATCACCGATTGCACGTCGTTGGAGGTATTCTAGAATCTAACTGTCGTCATCAGTTGCAAGTGTGGTTTGCTAATCGGCGACGAGTTTCTAACTAAAGGACAGAGGTAAAACTGTCCAATTGGTACTACTCAAGTCACGGAAGAAAATCTACGGTGTATCTAGTAAGAGTTTTAAGCGCATTTTACCTAACAGTTAGTAGCCACCGTCATGATTGAGCAACACTCTGCCTTTGATTCATCTCGTAACACATCAGATACTATGCCAGCAAACCTCATGGTGGCTCATTCTACTACCTCTCGGGTTTGTCCTTGGCTAAGCCCACTCATGTATTTACTGGGACGGCATTTTCTCATGCCACTTTTCTTTGGACGGATTAAAATTACCGGACAAGAAAATCTTCCTAAAACAGGTCCTGTTATCCTCGCCCCAACTCATCGGGCGCGGTGGGATGCTCTACTTATCCCTTATGTCGCTGGTCGTTGCGTTACAGGTCGAGATTTACGCTTCATGGTCACGATTAGTGAGTGTCAAGGTCTTCAAGGCTGGTTTGTTCGACGTATGGGCGGTTTTCCTGTCGATCCTCAACGCCCGTCAATTTCAACTCTCCGTCACGGGGTTAATCTTCTTCAGAATGGAGAAGCTGTCGTGATTTTTCCAGAAGGTGGAATTTTCCGCGATGACGAGGTACATCCTCTAAAACCAGGAATTTCTCGTTTGGCTTTAAGTGCTGAATCGGGCGATAAGCCGGGTACGGCTTGCGCCAAGGGCGAACGCAATCTCGGTGTTAAAATCGTACCTATTGCCATTCACTACAGCCAGCCTTGTCCCAGTTGGGGTACAGATGTAACTATTCACATAGGTTCCCCGCTAGAAGTAGCACATTACACTAGTGATTCTGTTAAAAAAGAAGCTAAACGCCTCACCACCGATTTAACAAAAGCACTTCAAAAATTGAGTCATCAAGAAGCAGAACTTACCCAACACAGATTTGCGGAAATTGCGAATGGCTAATGTTAGTGACCAGTGACCAGTGACCAGTGACCAGTAAATAAATGCAACACCCATTTGCGGAAATTGCTAATGGCTGATGGCTAAGGTCAGATTGGTAAATGGTAGTACTAGTACGGTGGGAACTCGATTTTATTGATTTTCAGTCTAAAACAAAGAGACTTAACATATAGCTTTACTTTGTGAAAGTACAAAACAGAGTTAAGATACCCGAAGTTTCAATAAGTATTTTCTTGAGTTAGTACTCCACTTTACCCCCATGAAATTTTTTCTCCATGTTCCTTTAATTCGCCTCACTTCTCTAGCAGGGGTGCTAGCTTTTTGCTTGCTATCACCCGTTGCTGCTCAAGTACAACTTCCAGGGAGTTCCAACCAAGTTCAACCAATCGATCCCAACGATCCCAATACCCTTCGTCCAACAGGGCAAAACAACAGCTTATTAAGTATTGACGGAGGGAAGCGTCTGATGACAGAAGCAAGTAATGCCGTCTCATCCCAAAATTATGATACAGCCGCTAAAAAACTTCAAGAAGCCAGAATTGTTTTTAATCAGCTATCCAATTTTTATCAGGATTTGAACTCTAGCTTCTCAGGAATTGATAACAGAGTGGCTGATACTCAACGCAAAAAGGCGCTAGAAACAGCTCAAATGAGAGATGAAGCAACCTACCAGCTTGCACTCGTACATCGCGCACAAAATAAACCAGAATTAGCAGTACCGTTACTGATTCAAATTATTAAAAGTCAAAACCCTACACGGGATTTAGGTAAAAAAGCTTATCAGCAATTATTGGAGTTAGGTTTTGTAGACACTCCAGCGCGAGGTGGTGGTGCAACCTCTTCTACTCCTTCCCCAGCTAAAAAATAGTCCCATCCAGACCACGAAGAACACACTCGCGATCGAAACAGTTTTGGCGAATAGAATTATATTCGCCAACCCTTCCAAAAAATATCAGTCCAAGCAGTTAAAATCCATAATAGGAAGATTAAATAAAGTAAGGTTCTTATAAACGCGATGATTAGTCCGCAGCAAGTTGAGGAAATGATTAAGGCTGAACTGCCAGATGCCGTAGTTCAAGTGCAAGACTTGACTGGAGGCGGTGACCATTATCAAGTTACTGTCGTGTCATCGCAGTTTGCTGGTAAGGGACTAGTACAACAACACCAGTTAGTTTATGGTGCAGTACGGCAGGCTATGTCTACTGAAGCTATCCACGCCCTAGCACTTAAAACTTTTACTCCAGAGACTTGGCAAAATAGTCAATAGTTACTGGTCACTGGTCACTGGTCACTGGTCACTGATTAATTATATTTAGGATAAGTACAAAAACAATGACTCCAGAACTCAAAGAACAACTTGATACATTAGTAAACCAAAACAAAATTTTGGTGTTCATGAAAGGAACCAAACTCATGCCCATGTGCGGTTTCTCTAACAATGTCGTTCAAATACTGAATACGTTAGGTGTTCCTTTTGAAACAGTGAATGTCTTGGACGAGTACGAAATTCGCCAAGGCATTAAGGAATACTCCAATTGGCCAACAATCCCTCAAGTCTATATCAATGGAGAGTTTGTCGGTGGTTCGGACATCTTACTCGAACTTTACCAAAAAGGCGAGTTACAGCAAATGGTAGAAGTCGCATTAGCATCGTAGAAGCCAATAGGGATTAGGGGGGTAGGCAGTGGGGAGATGAGAAGTGAGTCTATTCTGTACTTATCTCCCCAATCCACCCATCCACGCATCCACGCATCCACGCATCCAAAATCGATTAATCCAAAATCCCCTCAGCAGATTGTTATAGTACAGGTTTGCTAAGGGGCTAAATTAGGCTAAAAAAACTTCTCTAAAATTTTGAGTCACTACCAAGTTGTAACAAAGCAGATAATATGCTATAATCATCTGCGTTGATTTGATATAACTACGAAACTCTGTATTGGGTTTTAGTAGTAATCAGGCAGGGGTTGTGTTTGTGTCATTGTAAAGTTCGATATATCGTGTAAGTAGCGACTTGCTTCCTCCTCTAAGCGATGAATCAGATATGGTTCAATGGCATTACTGTGACGCAGCGCGGCTAGATAGCCATCCAAATACATCCGCATATCATCCATGCGATAACCGCGATTCCATAGCTCGACGAAGGCGTCAGTCAGTCTTTGGTAATAGCGAATGGTTTGTGTGTCTTGGAGCATAACGGCTGTTGAAATCTGCTTGGAAAAAAATTGTAGTCGATCTAGAACCAGATGTGAAGTCTCACGTCTAGTTTTGCATTAGCGAACCGATATTGATATCTTCCTCTTTGGGGAAAATCCCAAGAGCTATCTACAAATTATCTAGATCCTATTCCATAATTTGAGGAATAGGGTTGAGTGGTAAGTTATTGTTATATTTCTCGCAACGATAGCGCGACTCATATTAGGGGTAGAGTACATCAGCAGGGGATTCTTTGCGATTAATTGCGATCGCAACATCGGTAAGCAACACTCTATCCATAGCAGGCTATTTAACAAAAAGTAATTTTAACAAGTCTAACAAAAATTTAAGAATATTACTAATTTGGCTTGAAATCAGGCATTGATTAGACACCTTACCCGTATAAGTATTGGTAAATTTGAAGCTAATAGCGACTGAAGTAACAAGGGTTACAAAACCTAACACATATGCTTTGTTACCTTGAAAGTCATACATAATGAGGGGTCTTGCCACCGTGGGTTCGGTTTGTATTGAAATCGTTGAGGGAAATCCCCATCTGAGGTCATTGCTAGGCTGGCACTTGCAACAACTGGACTATCGGGTGCATCAAGCTGCAAGTATATATCAAGCTAGGGAAGTATTCTTAAGCCATCAGCCAACACTAGTTATTCTTGATGCTGATTTACCTGATGGAGATGGGATTGAATTTTGTCGTTGGTTGCACCGTCAGCAGCAACCTTTAATTCTCATGCTATCGGCGAGAAGTAATGAGGCTGACATAGTTGCTGGGTTAAAAGCAGGGGCAGATGATTATCTCAGCAAACCTTTTGGAATGCAAGAATTTTTGGCAAGAGTGGAAGCACTCATTCGTCGAAAACGCACGCCTGTTGCACCTGCTTACCTGGATTATGGCGCTTTGCAAATTGACCTGGTACAGCGTCGAGTTCGTTACCAGGGAGAGTTCATTGACTTAACACCACAAGAATTTAGTTTGCTTTATGTTTTAGCGCAAGCTGGAGGTGTACCTTTAAGTCGGTCAGAACTTTTGCGTCGTGCTTGGCCAGATGCCATCGATAACCCTCGCACCATAGATACACACGTTTTATCCTTGAGGAAGAAAGTGGAATTAGATCCGCGTCAACCCAGTTTAATTCAAACTATCCGTAATGTTGGCTACAGATTTAATATGGAAGTTCTTAACTCTAATACTTCACAATCAACAACCAAAATACCTAAGGAAAGATTTCACAATCAACAACGGTCAACGGTTAGTGGTTAGTAGGTTGGGTTGAGGAACGAAACCCAACAATCCATACAGTGACTAAAATTCAAACTCATCTTGAGCTTTGGCTATTGTTAAATTCTCTTTTACATTAGCCCAATTTATATCGGGTTGTTTTTGATTGCAAATCAAGCGACCTTGCTGTAAATATAGCAAGCACGTGCAAAACTCTTGGCATACATCCAATTGATGATTGACCATGAGTATTGTTGTTTGCTGGTTTTGAGCAAGCTGGCATAACACTTTTACCACATGTTCTGCTTTGTCCGCATCGAGGGCTGATGTTGGTTCGTCTAATAACAAGATTTTTGGTTGAATGACTAAACCACGGGCAATTGTTACGAGTTGTCTTTGTCCGGCGGAAAGTTGTACCTCTGTCCGTCCCAACCAATCATCTGGAATTTGTAACTGTTCTATCCAATGAGTGACACGTTGTTGAATGGTCTGTTTTGGTAAACCTCGTAAAACGAGAGGATACTCCAACGCCTCTGTTACTGTCATCCCCAAGAGTTTAGCTTCTTGTGGAACTAATGTAACTGACGAACGAAGTTGCAAGACAGGAATTTGACGATATTCTCGCTCCTCTAGATAGATTTTGCCACTTGAGTATTCACTTAAACGGTTTAACACTCGTAACAAATATGTTTTGCCTGCACCGGAAGAACCAGTAATCGCTATGCGATCGCCTTCAAATACCTCAAAAGAAATATCCTGTAGTATAGGGTAGCCTAACTGTTCGCCTTTCTTCTGAGTTTTTAAACTAGCAAACAAGCTAACTTTTTCTAAGCGTAGTAGTGCTTTGGGAGTAGGTTGTCCCATTTGCGAATCTTGCTGAATTTTCAACTTTAACCATCCTCGCCTGCCTTTTCTAATGCACGAGCGAGGACGCCCATGCCACAAAAGCTACAGGTCTTGTAATTGAGCCATGTTAGTTGACAGCCCACTCCAGACTTTATTGTATGCCAACTCCAGCAACGGCTGTAGTAATTGTCCAGGCATCAACTAAGAGTAGCAGCAGTGTAAATCCTAATAAAATTAAATACATCCAAGGTTGAGCCAAAGGATAGACATCTGCCGTATCTATCCCTGTTTTTTCTTGAACAATTTGAACTAAACGGGCAAATCCTACGATTCGCATGGGAAGTAAGTATGCCTTCCCATCCTCAGAAAGAAAATAGTAAACTAATCCACCCTGTCCCGTAGTTCGGGGTTTTAAACTTTTAACCTCAGCCCAAGGTAAAGACCATCCTTTGCGGAAAAAACGCGGTACCCATTTAGGATAAGTTACCTGAATTCCTCGGTCATCCACAATCACCCGTTCGCTTAATGCTGCATACAACGCTATCAACCCGATAGCAATCCCTACCCACAGCAACACTGGTGCTACGGGCGCGTTTGTCACTTGCGCTAAGAAAGGTAATGGTGCGGTCAGCGCTACGTATAAAGATAAAAGAGTAATTCTAATTAAAGGTGAGAGACGAAAAGTAGAGGATGATTCCATTTTTGGATTTGGGTTGCTATAACACTCCTAATCCCACACTAACCAAAAATGCTCGTTTTAGTCATATGCTTTCAAAAAGCAGTCAAAGACTAAGGTAAATACTTTTGTACTATACTCCATCCCGTTAGCGATACCCAGATAAAAGCAAATAATAGCATGATATTTGTTCCAACATGAAGGCTCTTAGCCCAAGGACGCTTGGTATTAATCAGCAAAGCACTACTGGCGGAAAGTAAAACGAGTAAAACTGCGATCGCGCCTGCATAAAGATGTGGAGAATGACCCAAAGAACCGAAGTGACCGAGAGTCCCAATGATACCAATGAGTAACAGTAGCAGTACTAAACTTACCATACAACTGCCGATAAGCAAATGAAGAGCGCGTAGATCCTTATTATCTGTGGAACCCTGAAAGATAAAAGGAAGACGTTCCGATGTTCTGCTAAAAAACATCCAAACTCCTGTAAATGCTAGCAGCACGTAAGCCAACAAGGACAAGCCCATCGACCATGCTGCTATTTTCCATAACCAGACAAAAGAAGGTAGATCCATAGTTGGGGATTGGGGACTGGGGACTAGGGACTAGGGACTAGGGACTAGGAATTGGAGACAGGAAGAGATAGCACTAACTAATTGAATTGCTGTTCCATTTCCCAATCGCCAATCGCCAATCCCCAATCCCTACTTACAAAAATAAAAGGGCTGCTGAGTACAGCAACCCTCAAACTAAGCAAATTTGTTTTCTTAATCGACAGATACTAAACCAGCGACATTTCGAGATTTGATAGAATCTCCAGTTTTTGTATGAATGGGTTGAACAATTGGTTTTTTATGAAAAGGATCTATTTCTGATTGAGAGTTGTTTGCTAACTCATAGTTATTAGGTTCACTAATGACAAGGCGATCGCACGGAATTTTATCCGATAAAATTGCACTAGCCATCATACCCGTGTGAATCTCTAGATGAGCTTCCCTGGGTGCTTCAAACACTAATCGTTGTCCGGGAAAAACGACTCTTTCAAAGTACCAATTAGGAATATCTGAAATGCGTGCCACTTGTATTTTACTCGTGGCATTCACGTAACAGCAGAAAAGTGTAGCCGATTGCTCGGGTGGTAGAGGATCTAATATTTGAGCCATAACTGCTGAGGAGCTTTATTTACGCCACTATTTTATATTACATCATATAAAGCTAACACTTATTGATCCCCATATGTTGTAACTCCGACTACCATATGAACTTTTACACACGATTTCTACCTTAAGGTATGCCGGAGATATGAAAAATTTGTAAAAATTTATGCCTTTTATGCAATTCTACATTATACGCAAGCAAATACACTCTCCGTATTTCTTAAAAATTCAATCTATCAATGCTTCAATTGTCTGTTTTTTAGCTGAAATCTAGAAGTTATTACTGTGGAGCGTTGTATTTCTTAAACAAGCCGGGATACTATTGTAAAGATATGAAAATATTTTGTAACCAATAACCAGTGACCAGTAGTTAGTAAATTCCTGTAATGAAAAGTAGGACGTTTGAATAATGTATTAATTTCTTTTTCTCTAAATAAATAGGAAGGGTATACCACTTTTAAATTATTCCTCAAAAATTTTAACTACCGTAGGTAGGGCTAAAGCCCACCATATGTCATGGGATCTAAAAACCACCGTTCCCTACTCCCTATCCTCTAAGAAGCAAAACAATTCAACAAGATGAGAATAGAAGTGAAAATGTCAAGTAAAATGAGAGAGAGGACACAAAACATAACAAAACTTCTATAGAAGCCGTCTTACTAGTACAAGCCGACAGAAATGAGGCAACCACTACAGTGGCTTCTCTCCTTCTTACTTCTGGTGAATTGTACTCGTGCTGTGTCCCCAATCAAAGGCAATATGAAAGCCAAGACACCTGTGATGGAAAACCGAATTCTTTACGTCCGCCTTCCGTGTAACCCTATCTTTCCTATTGGGGTTGTCTATCTTTCAGACCACGTACACAAACTGTTCCCTAGTATCGAGCAGAAAATTTTTGATTTAGGAACAGTGCCACCCATAGATTATACCACCGCCCTAGATCGGTGTATTGATGAATTTAAACCAACACTGCTCGTATTTTCCTGGAGAGATATCCAAATTTATGCTCCTGTTGGTGGGCGTGGCGGTAACCCATTGCAGTATTCTTTTGAATTCTTTTATTCAATGAATCCCTTTGTAAAATTACATGGGGCATTGGGCAGCTTGCGGATGCTTGTCAGTTATTACACCGAACTGTGGCGTAACTTAGATTTAATCAAGCGTGGATTAAAACGCGCTCGACAATACAATCGAGATACTCGCCTTGTAGTTGGCGGCGGTGCAGTCAGTGTATTTTACGAACAACTGAAAACAAGCTTGCCGAATGGGACAATTGTTTCTGTGGGAGAAGGGGAAACTCTGCTTGAAAAACTTTTAAGTGGTAGAGATATTCGAGATGAACGTTGTTATGTGGTGGGAGAGACACAACCACGCCCGCGTCTGATCCACGAACAACCGACTCCATTGGAGAAAACGGCTTGTAACTACGACTATATAGAAAGTATTTGGCCAGAGTTTAGTTACTATCTTCAAGAAGCTGACTTTTACATTGGCGTACAAACCAAACGCGGTTGTCCCCACAACTGTTGCTATTGTGTTTACACCGTTGTTGAAGGAAAACAGGTTCGTATCAACCCAGCTGATGAGGTGGTGGCGGAGATGCGCCAGCTATACGATCGCGGTATACGTAACTTCTGGTTTACAGACGCCCAGTTTATCCCAGCTAGGAAATTTATCGACGATGCTGAGGAACTCCTACAGAAAATTGTTGATTCTGGCATGACGGATATACATTGGGCGGCGTACATCCGCGCCGACAACTTGACACCAAAAATGTCTGAGTTGATGGTGAAAACTGGTATGAACTACTTTGAGATTGGGATTACCAGTGGTTCTCAAGAACTGGTTCGCAAAATGCGGATGGGTTACAACTTGCGAACAGTCTTGCAAAACTGCCGGGATTTAAAAGCAGCAGGATTTAATGACTTAGTTTCTGTGAACTACTCGTTTAACGTTATTGATGAACGTCCGGAAACGATTCGTCAAACTATAGCTTACCATCGGGAACTCGAAAGGATTTTTGGTGCTGATAAAGTCGAACCTGCTATCTTCTTTATCGGGTTGCAACCCCACACTCATTTAGAAGAGTTTGGTTTTAAAGAGGGAATTATCAAACCAGGTTGGAATCCTATGAGTCTCATGCCATGGAATTTCAGAAAACTTCTGTGGAATCCCGAACCTCTTGGTTCCTTCTTTGGTAAGGTTTGTTTGGAAGCATGGCAACGCAATCCAAATGATTTTGGGCGAGAAGTCATGACAATCCTAGAAGAAAGGTTCGGTTGTGCGGATTTAGAAGAAGCTCTTTCCGCACCTATTGAGAGTAAAGAAAAACTTAAAATCCCATGTTAGAAGGCTCAATTTTACAAAAACTGGAAACAGCTCATAGATATAGTAAAAGACCAATCCAATTCGGTGTTTACTACAAAAATACTTTAGTCTCGTTGTGTCACGCTTTGGAAGACCACATCTTGGCAGACGAGGGTAAGCCCTTAGTCATCACAGCCTTCCAACAGGGGAAGTGGTACTTACAAGAAGCGGAAAGATATGCAGATATAGCCCAAAAAGCTAGTCATATTGCCATTATGGCAGCTGCGGACAGTGGGTTTGCCGAACATTCAACCAGTCAGTTACTTAATATCAGCTTAGTACCATTAAATACAACAGACTCAGTGGCTCAAGAATGGCATCTCATTATCCTGTCGCCGGGATACACGGCAATGGTGATTTGTCAAGAGTTAATGGAAGCTGATTATGGTTCTAGCGGACTACCTGCATCTGACATAGAACGAAAATTCTATGGGTTGTGGACTTTTGAGCCAGAATTGGTACAGGAGACAGCAGAATTAGCGATCGCTCACATTGAAGGATACAATCCAGAATTAGCGACAAAACTTAGGTCATACCAAGAAACCATTCACCCCAGCTGTGCCACACTAGAAAACTTAAGTGAGGTCACTGCCCGTATCGTAGATTATCTCCAAACTGGGCAATACGACTTACCAGATTATACAACAACTCGCCATCAAGCACTCGATCGCAACTTAGTTTCTAACGAAATCCAGGCATTTTTGCGGATGGCACAAATTCTAGATGCATCGGATATTAAAAACCCAAACGCAGCATCAGAAGTTGTGGCACTTGCCGAAACAATGGGGCAACTTCTAGATCTTCCCGCATGGCAAATGAAACGCCTGCGTCTTGCAGGTTGGCTGCATCGTATAGATCCACTACAAAAAGCAGAAAGTATTTTGCCTCCAGGGACATATACTCGATACCAACAAGATGCACCCAGTTGTCCCCTGACTTGTCCCCTAGTCCCCGGTACGCAAGTCTTACGAAGAATGCCAAGATTGAGAGCGATCGCACAAATTATTACACATCAAACCGAGTGGTGGGATGGAACGGGAGAACCTGCTGGATTGGTAGGAGATGAAATTCCTTTAGAGTCAAGAATTTTAGCACTCGTCGCCGATTTTCAGTGGCGGGCGAACAAGAAAAGAACCACCACAATTAACCGAGAAGAAATCTTTACCCAAGCCCTAGAAGAATGTAGAACACTCCAAGCGCATCGTTTCGATCCGAAACTTATAGACACGTTAACCTTACTAGTGATGGGTTTGCAACAAGGACTCGATCTACCTCAGTTACTACCCAAAGTTAGCAGTAGTATGTGGCTGTTAGATAGTAAGCTAACCGTAAGCAGTAACCAGTTAACAGTGACCAGTGACCAGTGACCAGTGACCAGTGACCAGTGACCACCTTACCCTCGTTCCCAGGCGGAGCCACCCTAGTTCCCAGGCTCCGCCTAGGAATGACTACGCGGAGGCTCCGCCTCCAGTAAACTAAGGTGGGCAATGCCAACCAACATCTGGTCACTAATTCTGTAACAAATTCTGTAACAATGACACCATTACAGTAAATTTCGGTATATAACCAAGAACAACCATTTAAGAGAAATCCCCGTCATAGCGGGAAATGCTGTTTAAAGATATACGCGATTATCAAATTCTTTTTCTCGCCTCATTCCTAATTCTTGGGATTAGAGCGAGAGACTGGACATTACAACCGCAGTTAATTTTAGTATTAATTGTTACTTGTGTATTAACACAATGGTCTTTGTCATTAGTCATTGGTCAATTGTCAGCCAAAGAACAAACCATAAGTCTCCGAAGTGCCATCATTACCTCCCTCGGACTCAGCTTACTGCTAAGATCTGACCATTGGGAAACAATGGCTTTCGCTGCAGCAAGTGCGATCGCTAGCAAATTTATCTTTAAAGTTGATAACAAACACTTCTTTAACCCCGCCAATTTTGGCATCATTTCTGCCTTAACACTAACTCCCGATGCATGGGTTTCGCCCGGACAGTGGGGAGAAGACTGGTGGTATGGGTTGGTATTTGCTGGAACAGGAGGTATGATTCTTAAGCGAGTTGGTCGTTGGGATACGACAGCAGCTTACTTGATTACCTATGCTGGGTTAGAAGCAATTCGTAATATTTGGTTAGGCTGGACTTGGGATGTTTTTTGGCATCGACTTATGAGTGGGTCGTTGCTGTTGTTTGCCCTGTTCATGATAACAGACCCTCGCTCAATTCCTAACTCAAAAATTGGGCGCATGGTTTGGGCTGCGTGCATTGCATTATTAACCTTTATTCTACGAAATTATTTCTACATTCCCACAGCAGTTTTTTGGGCATTATTTGCCATTGCTCCATTAACTATCTTGACAGACATTTTGTGGTCAGCACCACGTTTTTATTGGTCAAGTCAGGGGTCAGTGACCAGTGACCAGTGACCAGTGACCAGTGACCAGTGACCAATGACCAGCAGTCGGTGACAACTAACAACTAACAACTAAATGAAACCACATCAATTTATCATTTCATTACTACTAACAATTACAGTTGCTATTAGCTTTGCGCCTCCTGCTTGGGCTTTTTGTGGATTTTATGTTGCTAAGGCTGATACTAAACTTTATAATAAAGCGTCTCAAGTTGCGATCGCAAGAAGTGGAGCTCGTACTGTTCTAACGATGGCAAACGACTATCAAGGGGAAGTCAAAGATTTTGCAGTTGTCGTACCCGTACCCACTGTACTGCAAAAAGACCAAGTTCGAGTTGCTCCCCCTAAAATTCTCGAACGTTTGGATGCTTTTAGTGCGCCGCGATTGGTAGAGTATTTCGACTCTAACCCTTGCGCTCAAAATTACCCAGAAGCCTTGGAAGCTTTACCAGTTCCAGCGCCTAGAAGTACAGGCGCTGCTAGGAGAGAACGGAATGATAGTTTAGGTGTGACTGTTGAAGCCCGTTTTAACGTTGGTGAATATGATATTGTAATTCTGAGTGCCAAAGAATCAGGCGGATTAGAAACTTGGTTAAATCGTAACGGATACAAAATTCCCAGAGGGGCGAAACAATTACTTCAACCTTATATCCGTCAAAGAATGAAGTTTTTTGTTGCCAAAGTCAACTTAGATAAATTTGAAGCAACAGGATATCAGTTTTTGCGACCATTGCAAATTTCTTATCAATCGCCTAAATTTATGCTACCAATTCGTTTGGGAATGATTAATGCAACAACCGAGCAAGATTTAATAGTCTACATTTTATCCCCCAAAGGACAAGCCGAAGTCACAAATTACCGAACTGTCAAAATTCCATCAGATGCAAATATACCATTGTTTGTGAAACAAGAATTTGGTAGCTTTTACAAATCCATGTTCCAAACTGCTTATACGCGAGAAGATAAAAAAGTAGCTTTCTTAGAATACACTTGGGACATGAGTAATTGCGATCCTTGTTCTGCCGATCCTCTCAATCGTGAAGAACTCAAGGAAGCAGGCGTATTTTGGTTGGATAATGTCTCACCAGAAAATAGACTAGTACCCCGTCCTAGAGTTGTGCGTCCTCCTATTCTGTCCGATAATGTTTTTATAACCCGTTTACACGTGCGTTATACCCGCAATAAATTCCCTGAAGACTTAATGTTTCAAGAAACCTCTAACCGCGAATCTTTCCAAGGACGATATATTTTGCAGCATCCTTTTACAGGTGAAATGAACTGCGAAATGGGTAGACAATACAAACAGTCTTTGCCGAAACGTTATGAAAGAGAAGCTCAAACTCTTGCAAAACTTACTAATTGGAACATTCAAGAAATTCGTAACAAAATGAAAGGATAGGAAGCATTTCTATGAACATAGAAGAAATTCGTTTGGGACAACTCAAACACTTACCCGGTGCTTCTTTAGAAGACGAAGATTTATCAAATCTCGATTTAAACCGCATTAATCTTGCTGGTGCAAACCTTGTCGGTGTAAATTTTACGGGTTCTAAACTTGAGGGCGGGCATTTAGAAGGCGCTAATTTAATGGGCGCAATTCTCGTACAAGCTGACTTGCGGGCAAACTTAATGGGAGCAAATTTGATGCAAGCAGATTTAACAGAAGCTGACTTGCGAGGTGGTAACTTCCGAGGTGCCAACTTAATGGGGGCGAGATTGAGTGAAGTATCTTGTGCTGGTGCTTTTTTAAGTGGTGCGAATTTAATGAATGTTAACTTACAGGGTGTTGACTTTCGCGGTGCCGATTTGCGCGGTGCGAATTTAACTGGGGCAAATCTTAAAGGTGCAGATTTAAGCCGTGCAGATTTGCAAGGCGCTTTGTTAAGTGAGGCAAATTTAGAAGAAGCCGATTTGCGAGGGGCAAATCTTGCAGGGGCAAATCTCACAGGCGCGAATTTACTCTGTGCTGAATTAGATGGTGCTAATTTGAATGGTATTAATTTGGAAAGGGCGTGTTTGGCTACGGTACAGTAGGGTGGGCAACGCCAGCCAATGTCGAATTATGGAACTGCTAACCAACATTGAACAGTGGGTAACTTCCACTAATGTTGAATGGTGGGCATTGCCCACCCTACTACCAAGACGTTTATTACTAAATATTGTTAAGTAATTATACTAAGTTATATATTACACGAGTAAGGGCATACTGACTGTTAGAAGCCAATGTTTGGAGAAGAAGTCAGTATGAACGTGAATGTAGCAGTCGATTTAACAACCCCAGGGCAATTGCCTTCAAAACTGGTTGACACAGAAGGCGTTACTAACACTTCTTTGACAGACGACAAAGTAACAACCCCTAACAGCAGCGCCTCAGACACTTTGGATTTACCAACTGTTCTCAAGCTTTACCAAGAGTTACAAGATCGTGTTCAACAGCTAGAAGAGACATTAGCTTTATCCGATGGGCAATATCAAATCTTAGAATCCATTGCTCAAGGAAAGCCTCTAGCAATTGTTTTAGAAGAATTAGCCCTGTTAATTGAATCGAAATCGAAACAGGAAGTCTATTGTTCCTTTTTATTTGTTGAAGATGGCAAACGGTTGCGGCATGCTGCAGCACCCAGTTTACCTGAAGAGTATAATGCAAAGATTGACGGCATCGAAATTGGACCAATGGTAGGTTCCTGTGGTACAGCCGCTTATCATAAAGCTTCGGTGATTGTAGAAGACATTGCTACAGATCCGTTGTGGGCAAAATTTCACATTGCGTTGGACTATGGTTTGAAAGCCTGTTGGTCTACACCTATTCTTTCAGCAGACGGAACAGTGTTGGCAACCTTTGCAATGTACCATCCTTTCTGCTATAAACCAACTAACCACGATCGCGAACTCTTAGCAAAAGCAACATACTTAGCACGAATTGCAATTGAACGTCATTTAGTAGAAATTACCCTCAGACAGCAAGCCAAAGAATTAGAGCAAGCTTTAAAGAATCTCCAGCAAACCCAGATGCAACTCGTGCAAAAGGAAAAAATGTCAGCTTTAGGAAACCTTGTCGCTGGTGTTGCTCACGAAATCAATAATCCTGTTGGGTTTTTATCTGGGAATCTACCACCAGCACAAGACTATGTGAGAGCTTTATTTAAGCTACTCGACCTTTATCAGCAAGAGTACCCTCATCCCAGTGAAACCATTGAGCATGAAATTGAAGCTGTTGACTTAAATTATCTCCGAGAAGATCTGCCTAAACTTTTGGGTTCCATGCAAGTCGGTGTCAAGCGCATTCACAATATCAGCACTAGCTTGCGTACCTTCTCCCGCGCTGATAAGGATTACAAAGTTCCTTTTAATATCCAAGAAGGGCTTGATAGTACGCTGCTGATTCTGAAACATCGGTTAAAAGCTAACGATGACCATCCGGCAATTGATGTAGTGACTCAATATAGAGATTTACCAATAATTAATTGTTTTCCCGGTCAACTTAACCAAGTTTTTATGAATATTCTAGCGAATGCGATCGATGCTTTAGAAGAAGCAAATCAAGGGCGTAGTTTTACGGATATCGCTGCTAATCCCAACCGAATTACGATTCAAACACTCCAGTTAGATGACAAGTGGGTAAAAATTCAGATTGCCGATAACGGTACGGGTATGACTGAGGAAATTAAACAGCGTATCTTTGATTATCTTTTTACCACTAAAGCTGTGGGTAAGGGAACTGGGTTAGGGTTAGCGCTTGTGCATCAAATCGTTGTGGAAAAGCACGGCGGAGAAATTGAGGTGAATTCTGTATTGGGACAAGGAACTGAATTTGCGATCGTATTGCCACTAATCACCTGACCAGTGACCAGTGACCAGTGACCAGTAATCACCTGACCAGTGACCAGTGGCCAATGACAGTAAACTTTAAATCTCTAAGAAGTCTTCATAATTTCTACGTAATAATACAGTATTATTTTTCCAGTTATAATGTTATTAATCCAACATAAGACAAATAATACTTAAGCATCTATCAAAAAAAATGAGATCCTCAGAAAACTCAAGTCAAATTCTGGGATTGCGATTGCAGGAAGATACACTAGAACAGCTAGAAGCAAACCATAATTTGCTAAAAGCCCTTACTATCGCCCAATCTCAATTTATAGTTGACGCCAATCCACGTGTTTTATTTGACAATTTATTAGACAATCTTTTAGAACTGACACAAAGTGAATACGGTTTTATTGGAGAAGTTATTTATACATCTAATGCCCAACCTGAGTTAGAAGCACATATGAAAGTCCGAGGTCAGCCTTATCTCAGGACTCACACCATCACCAATATTGCTTGGAATGATGAAACACGAGGTTTTTATGAAGAAAATTCCCCACAAGGGATGGAATTTCACAATCTCAAAACACTCTTTGGAGAAGTCTTGGTCGCAGGTCAACCCGTAATTGCCAATAATCCTGCTACCGATTTCCGACGGGGAGGGATACTCGAAGGTCACCCACCTCTAAATGCGTTTTTGGGTTTGCCTTTTTTCTATAAAGAAAACCAATTACTGGGTATGGTAGGAATTGCTAACCGTCCTGGCGGTTACGATAAATCTTTAATAACCTACTTAGAACCATTTTTGGTGACTTGTCGCAACGTTATAGCTGCTCACCGTAATGACAAACGTCGGCAACAGGCAGAATCCGCATTACTTCAACGCACAATAGAACTTCAGCAGGTACTCGATCAATTATTACAAGAAGTTGTTGAACGCAAACAGGTAGAAAACGCATTGCGTGAAAGTGAAGCGAGAGAACGTCAAAAAGCGCTCGAACTTCAAGAAGCAATAGAACAGCTAAAACGCACCCAAAGTCAATTGGTTCAAACCGAGAAAATGTCTAGTTTGGGACAATTAGTGGCAGGTATTGCTCATGAAATTAACAACCCTGTCAATTTTCTTTGTGGCAATCTTAGTTATGTGAATGACTATACCAAAAGTTTGCTTGCTCTTATTGAAAAATATCAACAATATAATTCTCATCTCCATGAAGAAATTGAAGATTTTTTAGAAGAAATTGATTTAGATTTTATCAAACAGGACTTACCAAAAGTCATATCTTCGATGAAATTCGGGGTCGATCGCATTTATGATATTGTTGTATCGCTAAGGATTTTTTCTCGGTTAGATGAAGCAATTATTAAAACTGTCAATATTCATCAAGGTTTAGAGAGTACATTACTCATATTACAATATCGGTTGCAACCAACTTCACAACGTAAAGAAATTCAACTCATTAAAGTTTACGATCGCTTGCCTTTGGTTAAATGTTATGCTAGTCAGCTAAATCAGGTATTTATGAACCTACTAGTTAATGCTATAGATGCCGTAGAACAAAGACTTGAAAAGGCAAAGCAAACAGGTGAAGATTTCTATCCTCAAATTCAAATTCGGACTGAATTACTAGAGAATGAAAGAGTAGCAATTCATATCACAGACAATGGTGTTGGGATTCCAGAAGCAGTCAAGCACCGTATCTTCGACCCTTTCTTCACAACTAAACCCGTTGGTCAAGGTACGGGGTTAGGCTTAGCCATTAGTCATCAAATTATTGAGAGACACCAAGGTGAATTGCGCTGTCTGTCAACAGTGGATCGCGGTGCAGAGTTTATTATTGAGATTCCTTTGAAAATACAAGGTCAGAGGTTAGGAGTCCCTGAAGACTGCTGAGTGAGAGGTTTGACGCTGAGCTAAAAAGTTACTAATATACTCTTGGTCAAAAACTTGTCTGCTTAATACTAGGGCTTCTTTTGCTAGAATTTACTCAAGTTGATTAGGGAAGAAATTGTGACTTTACAAGAGGTTCTAAATTTAGCCAAGCAGCTTTCCAGTGTGGAGAAGGTGCGTTTGATACAGCTGCTAGCACCCGATATAGAAAGCGAGTTAGTTAGCAATACTCCTACTCCTCGTCAATCATTGTGGGGTATTTGTGCTGACTTAGGGCAAGCGCCTTCAGCAGAAGAAATTGATACAGTCCGTAGTGAGGAATGGGCTGATTTTCCACGAGGTGATATTTGATGTTGCGTGCTGTTGCTGATACCCATACAGTTATTTGGTACATTTTTGGTGATTCACGACTTTCAATCACAGCAAGAGAGACAATTGCACAAATAGCAGCTAATGGTGAGCAAATTGCCTTTTCCTCGATGACTTTAGCTGAGATTGTTTACCTAAGTGAGAAAGGACGTATTTCTTCATTAACGTTTGAGCGATTACTAGCTAATGTTGACACAACTAATGCTGTTCTGGTTGATGTTCCCTTCGACCTAACTTACTCGCCCGTCCCCTCACCCACAAAGCTAGAACAGCCATAAACAACAATCCCATTATTCCAGCTAAAGGATTCTTATTCACACCAGTGACCCAATCTGGTACTTGTCCGGAATATTTAATCAAATTCCCAACATTAATAATATAGTAACCCCAAGCCAAACCTCCATGTAAACCCATTGCCAAACCAAGGCGTCCCCGACACCAACGCTTACTCCATACCTGCGTTAACCCTAAGAGAACTAAAGCAGGAAATTGTGGAAATGAGTGAATAATTGCCTCTAAAGGCTTAATAAAATGCGAGACAGCAAATAGAACTGCATTAACCCAAAGACTTACACTTGGGCTGTAGTCCCGTTGCAACTCATCCAATAACCAGCCTCGAAACAGGAGTTCTTCAGCAAACCCTATCCCCAGACCTATAATTAAACTTTCTAAAACAATTCTCAATAAAAAAACATTGGGCTGTTGCCAAACCAACCAACCCAAAATACCTTCTATGCCAAATAAAACTAAAACACAAATAAATCCAATAGCTAACCCACGGAACAGTTCTACAGCGTTCTGGCGCGTAAACTCCAAGCCATAACGCTGTAGTATCTGAGGCTCATTGTAAACGTGCTTGCCCCACAGCTTAGTCAAAATTATAAATTCGACATACAGCAACACCATTGTCACAATGCTGACTAAGTTAGTGTCGCGTACATACAAATAAAATGGAGTAGCGAGAGGCAACCACAGGATTAGCAAGCACAAGATAAAGCAACCCAACCTTACAGGGGCGGGACTTTGAGACAAACGGTGAAGTTCTGCTTTCAACAACTGTTGTGTTTTACTCTTCAGGTTCTATTGTGCTGGTTAAACCATGATTTTTCAACGTTTCACAATAGAACTCAGCATGTTCTTGAGCGCAGGTAATCACCAAGGCAAGACCATTGGTATGTGCTTCCATCATGATACTAACAGCTTGAGGCTGAGTCAGATTAGGCACAGTGGTCAATAGAACTTGGACTACGTACTCCATAGGGTTATATTCATCGTTATGGAGCAAAACTTTATATCGAGGCGCTAGCTTGCGCGATGTTGAACGCTTTTCTAGGGTTTCGACGGACACGGCTCTTTGCTCTTCTTTTACAGAATTACGACAATGGAAAATTATTGAAATAATTACTTAACACTTGTTAATCTATTCTATAACATAGCTATACAACAAGTGTTCAATTTTTTGCATTTTAAATTTTTTGTTATGTATGAAAGTAGGGGCTAGGGGTCAGTTTTTCCCGCCTAAGTTGTAACATGGACGATCGCCCGAACTTTCAACCCGGTCAAATTGTATCCTTAGAGCATGGTAACGCGAAGTTATATGCAGAAGTTATTCAGGTGGTAACCTCTCGTCAGTTATGTTGGGTGCGTCCTTTACTATTGGTTACCTTCACTCAAGAGGACTCTCTCATAACTGACTTACGGGATGCATCCGATTTGCTTTGGTCTATTGGGTTATTTCAACCTGCTTTAGATGTAGAAGTCATCGGTTTGTTAAGTCAGGTTCTGGGTAAGGAACCAAAACCCGGACATGACACTATCGCCAAGCAACAACTCAATCAATTTCTTCACCAAATTTGGCGATCGCAGAATGGGTGATTGGCAATTGGCGATTGGGGAACTCGGGGCCCCCTCTGGGGATAAGGGGCAATGGCGATTGGGCATTAATTGTTAATACTTCCTAGTCACCAGTCCCTAGTCCCCAGTCTCCAGTCCCCAGTCCCCAATCCCTTCCTCAAGCATACCGAATTCCCGCTTCACGCATCCGTTCGAGAGCTTCTTGAATGCGTTCTTCTGGAAGAGTCAGGGCTATGCGGAAAAAACCTTCCCCCGATTCTCCATAACCTATACCAGGAGCAACAATAATGCCACATTTGTCAAGTAGTAATGTGACAAATTCTGTAGAGGAATACCTTTGAGGAACGGGAACCCAAAAATAGAGGGTAGCTTTGGGTGCTTCGATAGACCAACCTAGCGCTCGCAATCCTCGAACAAGAATTTCACGTCGTTTTTGATAAACTGATGAAACAGACTTAAGTTCTTCTTCACTTGAAGAAAAAGCCGCGATCGCACTTGCTTGAATTGCCCTGAACACTCCCGAATCGATATTACTCTTAACCTGTTTTAAAGCACCAATAGCTTGAGCGTTTCCAGCAACAAATCCAATTCGCCAACCAGCCATGTTGTAGGACTTAGACAAACTGTGAAACTCAATTGCTATGTCTTTTGCTCCAGGAATTTGCAGTATACTCGGCGGCTTGTAATTGTCGTAGGCAATTTCTGAGTAGGCGTGGTCGTGGCACAGCAAAATATCGTACTCTTTACAAAAAGTAACCAATTCCTCAAAAAATTCTAAAGTCGCGATCGCACCTGTGGGATTGTTAGGGTAATTTACCCATAACAACTTACTCTTGCGAGATATGTCTTCTGGAATAGAAGTTAAATCGGGTAAAAAATTATTTTCCGCCTTGAGAGGCATGGCATATGGCTCACCTCCTACGAAAATTGTAGATGTCCGATACACCGGATACCCAGGATCGGGAATCAGGGCATAGTCTCCTTCCTCCACAAATGCTAGAAACAGATTATGGATAGCTTCTTTAGAGCCGATAGAGGAAATTATTTCTTTGTTTGGATCTAGGTCTTCTACTCCGAATCTATGTTTCATCCACCAAGCAGCTGCTTCACGAAAATCTTTTGTCCCCTGATAAGGTGGGTAAGCGTGAGTAGAAGAGTCGTTGAGTGCACTATGCATAGCCCGAACGACGCGCTCGAGGGTCGGTTTATCTGGATCGCCTTTTGCCAGATTGATGATATCGACGCCCGACGAGATGAGTTCTGCTTCTTTGCGATCGATTTGGGCGAACAGATAATGGGGAATTTTTTCTAAGCGTTTAGCAAGCTGCATGGCAACTGTTTCAGACTACTGTATGAATACTATACAGTGACCACCTGACCAGTGACCAGTTAATGGAATCAGTGGCGGGGCATACCTACCCTACAGTACTCAAAATTGTTGAGAAATGGTTTAGGATTACTGTATTTAACCAAACTGCTATTAATCTATTTCTTTTCTTTGATAAAGGTAATAAGAATTTTGATAAAAATAATTAAGAATAGAAAACAAGTAGATGAAAGCAAGTATTAAAGTTAGTTAAGAAGAAATATAAAACTTAAAGCATAAATAGTCACAAAATTTCTTTTATAAACCCTTGGTCATCGGTTACTGGACACTGATGAAAAAATGCTTGGAACTAACTGAATGCGTCCGGCATCCATCTCTGCCATAAGTAATTCTAATGCTTCATAGTCTATGTCAGAAATGTATCCCGTCTGTGTTAACTCCCAGTTAATATCATTTTCTATTTCTGGAGTTAGTTTCTTGATGTCAAGAGCTTTTTCGACTAAGAAACGAATAGAATATCTAGTTTTCATAGAAAAATAAGAGAAACGTTATAGACAACTATTATCTGCAAGAAGAATTTGCATAAAGAGCGATCGCAATCCATAATATTTGTGAGCTAGATTGCAGCTTTTTGAGAGTGGGTAAGAGCGAGAATGCAAAGAACGCAGTGAAAAATATATACAAAACTTATATTTTTTCTCATTTTGAGTCTTGAAATTGATTTAGATTCATAGCTTACACGAAACTTTCTTAGCAAAGCAAGTCAAACATCTTTTTTCTTTACTAAATTAGTATAGTTATATTTAGGGCTTTTGATTTTGTCTCAAAAAATGTATATAGCAATACAGTTTTTTTTGAAAATTGAGACAATCTTTAAACATAATGGCTGTGGTAATAAAGATTCAGCAAAGATTCAGCAAAGAGGCGTAGGACGAATGGTCGATGTGGGGAAAAAAAGATTATGGTCAAATACATCTATCTTTAAAATTTCATGAATGAAATTAGGATGTCACAATGTTGTTAGTAGATTATCCAAAAATTGTAGTTATTCGCCCACAAGGTAGTTTAAGCGGCTCGAAAGCTCTAGAGATAGACAAAGACCTGAGAACTGCTTTAGCAAAGGATAATACTTCTGCCTTGCTCCTAGATTTACAATATGTAGAATCTTTAGACTGTACTGGTTTGATGGCATTGGTGTCTGCACTGAAACTAGCTCAAACCATGAGAAAGCGGTTCAGCCTTTGCTGTGCGTCACCCTCATTGAGAATGATTTTTGAAATGACACAACTCGATACAGTTTTTGAAATCTTCGATTGCGAGGCTGAATTTAAAGCGGCTTGCGAACTTGTAAAAGAACCAGAACCAGAACCAGAACCAGAACTAGCACTAGCACTGGCATATGCCTAATTAATTAAAGAAGGCAGAAATAACAAGACAGATTGCATCTAGCAGAGCTATTAGAGATCTCCGGAAAAGATGTAGGGGGCGCGGCGATCGCCGCACCCCTACCAGCAATTTCGGGTAATGCATAACTGATTTTTGGAGATGTTTATTAGACATCATAAATAAAACGAGCAACTCTGCACCAAAAACCGCAATCAATGCTAAGGTTGGAGGAGAGTATCTGTATTATAAGGTAGCTCGAAGATAGCACAGTGGCTGTTGCATTTGAAAAGTTAATCTCACCGGATATATTAAAGCCAGCACGTTACCTAGGTAACGAGCTCTTAGCCGTTCATAAGCCTTGGGACTCCGCAGTAGTACGCTGGGTACTTACCTACCCAGAAGTCTATGAAGTTGGTGCAGCAAATCTAGGGCATGTTATCCTCTATAACATTCTAAATACCCAGCCGCGCCAATTATGCGATCGCTCGTATTTACCAGGACCGGATTTAGCGGCAAAGTTACGAGCAACAAAGACACCGTTGTTCGCGGTGGAATCCAAGCGAGGGTTGACTGAATTTGACATTCTAGGATTTAGTCTGAGTTACGAGTTAGGGGTCACCAACATTTTGGAGATGTTGGACTTAGCTGGAATTCCCTTAACGTGGCGAGAACGTCAGGAGGGGATTGGGGACTATCCCCTAATCTTTGCTGGCGGACAAACAGCGACATCAAATCCCGAACCCTATGCTGATTTCTTTGATTTTGTCGCCTTGGGGGATGGCGAAGAACTTCTACCAGAAATTGGCTTAATTTTGGAAGAAGGGAAAAAGGCTCGACTTAGCCGTAAAGAATTGTTGCTAGAGTTAGCACAAATACCAGGCGTATACGTTCCTCAGTTTTACGATACGGACCAGGACGGTTCAGTTCATCCCAACCGCCCGGATGTTCCAGCAAGAATATTGCGCCGCGTCGCAACTCCTATGCCAGCTTACTCCATTGGGTTGGTTCCCTATATCCAACCAGTTCACGATCGCCTGACAATAGAAATACGTCGCGGTTGTACTCGTGGCTGTCGTTTCTGCCAACCGGGAATGCTCACCAGACCCGCACGAGATGTAGAACCAGAGCGTGCGATTGAAGCAATTGAGCAAGGAATGCGACAAACAGGTTATAATGAATTTTCCCTGCTATCTCTAAGTTGTTCTGATTATCTGTCTCTACCAGCAGTAGGGATGGAAATTAAGAACCGCCTCAAAAATGAAAATGTAACTCTGTCTTTACCAAGCCAACGAGTAGACAGATTTGATGAAAATATTGCCAAGATCTTGGGTGGTACGAGACAAGGTGGATTGACTTTTGCACCGGAAGCTGGTACACAAAGGATGCGCGATATTGTCAACAAAGGATTGACAAATGAAGAACTGTTGCGAGGTGTAAAGACAGGTTGGGAACAAGGTTGGGATAAAATTAAGCTGTATTTTATGATTGGCTTACCCGGAGAAACCGACGCTGATGTTTTGGGAATTGCGGAAACAGTCGGCTGGTTGCAACGAGAGTGCCGCGCAAATCGGAGAAGACCTCTGGCATTAAACATAACAATTTCTAACTTTACGCCTAAACCCCATACTCCTTTTCAGTGGCACTCAGTTTCGACAGCAGAATTTAAACGCAAGCAAGACCTATTACGGCAAGCATTTCGCCGCATGAAAGGAGTGAAGGTGAATTTCACCGATGTTCGGATTTCGGCAATGGAAGACTTCGTAGGACGAGGCGACCGCACACTTTGTCGTGTAGTACGCCGCGCCTGGGAATTAGGTGCTGGAATGGACTCCTGGTACGAAAGCATAGAAAAAGCATATAGAGCTTGGGAAAGTGCGATCGCGGAAGCAGGTTTGGACTGGAAGTACCGCCAAATCGAAAACGGCGAATGGAATTTATTTGCCCAATCCCCAATCGCCAATCCCCAGTCCCCTTCCCTAGATCGACCCCTACCTTGGGACCATCTCGATACAGGTATCGATAAAAAATGGCTCAAGGAAGATTTGCAACGCGCTCTAGAAGCAGCTACAGTACCCGATTGCTCTTTTGAGGGCTGTTCTCATTGCGGGGTTTGCAGCCCTGATTTCGGTCACAATGTGGTCATTTCACCGCCAGAGATTCCTAAATTTGCTGGGGAGTTTGTACCAAATACAACAAAAACCCAAAGATTTCGGGTTTGGTTTGGTAAATTGGGTAACATGGCTTTAGTCAGTCATCTAGATTTACTGCGGTTATTCGATCGCGCTTTACGACGAGCGGGATTACCAATTTCTTTTACGGGTGGATTCCACCCACATCCGCGCATCGCTATTGCTAGTGCTTTATCTTTAGGAGCAACTAGCAGTGGTGAAATTGTGGATTTCGATCTGACAGAACCAATTGAGATGGAAGATTTTCGGCAAAAGCTAGCTGCAGCCCTGCCATTAGATACTCCCATATATAATGTGGAAAAACTGGATTTAAAAACACCAGCAGCAGCAAGAGTGTTGGAAGCAGCAGAGTATTTAATGACTGTTGCTTGTTCCGGAGAATTGGTTCCTGTACAATGGCAAGGTTGGATTGATACAATAAAAGCGAAAGATGAGATTTGGTGGGAACACACAACGAAGTCTGGTAAGACACAGTTGGTAAATCTGCGCGATCGCTTGAGTGAGTTGGAAATGGTAGAGCCATCAAGTTTGACCTCAACCAACGTCCAAAACTGTTTAAAACACCAAGAAGAACCCGCAGTCGTTCTACGTTATGTAGGCAGCTGTCGCCAAGACGGAACAGTGTTGCGTCCGGAGCAAATTCTGTCTATCCTAGAGCAAGTTGCAGGTGCAGAACTTCATCTGCTTCACGTTCACCGCGAACGGCTAATTTTAGCGGTATAATCTTGGAAAGGGCAATTGGCTAGCGATCGCCCTTGAAATGCGTATCTTGGGAATTGATTTTTGACAAGGTTGCGTTAGAATTAGAGTAAGAGAAATTTTCTGGCGCTGCATTGAGGATCTGGTTCGCTACCCTGGTACTGTTCGGGGAGAAAAAGCAAAGATGTTAGAGTGCGATATTTAGGATTTTATGGGCGTGAAAAATCGCTATCTGATTCATGAAACACTCTCCTCAATAGCTAGAATCGCGATCCAGTAATCAACAGCAAGCACCATTGGCTTCTCTAACTCTATAATTTTAAAAACTACTTTGAGTGCTCTATCCTTAAGTGGAGAGAGACCTTTATCAAAAATTAACCAGGAACGGGTGCTTAATTTGCTTAAATAGTATGCAGCCGTTCTGGAATAATCGACAAAAGCCAAGTGCTTTGGGAAGGCATACCGTCAGACGGCAATGTCCTCTAGAATGTGATGCCATCGAGTTTCCCCACTTGAAGCAACTGGCAATGGTTGGAAGCGGAAGTTTGAGCGTAGAGTTGCAATTTTTATTACAAGCTGCACCAAATCAGGCTTGCAGGGGCTTTTCAAGAACAATAAACCCCAAAGTCTGGTTGGGCCGCCGAGAATTGAGGAACATAATTGAATGCCGAAACAAATCATAATAGCAGAACAGCATCAGATTGCTGCTGTATTTTCAGAAGACCAAATACAAGAACTAGTTGTAGCTACGGGTCATCACCAAATAGGTGATATTTACTTGGGTGTAGTAGAAAATGTATTACCTGGGATAGATGCCGCTTTTGTCAATATAGGAGATCCAGAACGGAACGGTTTTATTCACGTAACTGATTTGGGACCTCTAAGGCTCAAGCGCACAGCAGCAGCAATCACAGAATTGTTAGTGCCACAGCAAAAAGTGTTGGTTCAAGTGATGAAAGAACCAACAGGAACCAAGGGACCGAGACTGACAGGAAACATTACTTTACCGGGACGTTACGTAGTCCTGATGCCCTATGGTAGGGGTGTAAATTTGTCGCGTCGAATTAAAAGCGAAACTGAACGTAACCGCTTGCGTGCTTTAGCAATTTTAATTAAGCCCGCAGGTATGGGTCTGCTAGTTCGAACCGAAGCAGAAGGTAAGCCGGAAGAGACAATTATAGAAGATTTAGAATTGCTGCAAAAGCAATGGGAAGCTATCCAGCAAGAAGCACAATCAACTCGTGCGCCAGCATTGCTAAATAGAGATGATGACTTTATCCAAAGAGTACTGCGCGATATGTACGGCGCGGATGTCAACCGAATTGTGGTTGATTCCAGTACGGGTTTAAAGCGAGTCAAGCAGTATTTGCAAAACTGGAGTGGCGGACAAACACCACAAGGGTTGTTAATCGACCATCATCGCGATCGCACTGCTATATTAGAGTACTTCCGAATTAATGCTGCTATTAAAGAAGCCCTCAAACCTAGAGTAGATCTACCTTCTGGCGGATATATTATTATTGAACCAACAGAAGCATTAACGGTGATAGATGTCAACTCCGGTTCGTTCACGCGCTCGGCAACAGCCAGAGAAACCGTATTATGGACTAACTGCGAAGCAGCAACAGAAATTGCTCGTCAGTTACGCTTGCGTAATGTTGCTGGTGTCATAGTCGTCGATTTTATTGATATGGAAT
Organism: Scytonema hankhaensis NUACC26; assembly: GCF_045865695.1. Lineage (NCBI taxonomy): Bacteria > Bacillati > Cyanobacteriota > Cyanophyceae > Nostocales > Scytonemataceae > Scytonema > Scytonema hankhaensis. Next base: position 8,520 of record NZ_BAACAP010000155.1, on the reverse strand, counting down.
CGCGACGAGACCAACTACAAGTTTTGGAACACTTCAACAAAGCGCTCAAAGCAGACAAAGCCCGTCCCCAAATTGCTCAATTAACTGAATTGGGCTTGGTAGAACTGACTCGCAAGCGCCAAGGTCAAAATATTTACGAATTATTTGGCAAAACCTGTCCAACTTGTGGTGGTTTGGGACACGTAGTTCATCTCCCCGGTGAAACTGAAAGCCGCTTGCCAACATCACCAGCAGAATTACCAGATCGCTTTGCTCCTCTGTCTAATAGAGAACAACCCCGATTGGCACAAACAACCAGAATACCGGAACCACGGGAAAGCAACTACGAGGGATATGGAGAACCATCATCCTATGAAACTGGTGGCGAATTATCTTCTCTAAATTTAGACCATCATCCCAGCTACCGAGAAATAGGCGAAGATAGAACAAAGCGTCGTATCCGCCGTACCCGTCAGCAAGGGATGAATGGAGGAAATGGCAAAGAAGAAAGCCGAATCATCGGTAGCCCATCACTCTCTTTCGATCGAGACTTTGAGCTTGACGAAGAACAAGAACTTGGAAGTGTATCAGAAATTCCCTTACCCATTCCTAAAAGCGCATGGGGTGACAGACCTGAACGTACCAAAATTACTAGAATAGAACCTGTCAAACCAGTGGTAGAACCACCGGAGATTGTCACAGTAGAAATGTCGTCTCCAGAACAGGAAGTTTTTGCTTATACAGGTATCTCGCCACTACTGAAATTGAATCGCGAGGTCAAAAACTCCAAGGCAACGATCGTCAACGTTACCCTTCCCGGTCAAAATTCAACAGCACCAACTGAATCAACTGCTACACAGGAATCAACCCCGTCAGCAGTCAGCCAACCACCAACAATAACACAAACTGTTGTTGAGCCAGTCATTCTTCGCAAACCGGAACCAGAAATCAACACAGTAGTTGACGATGAACCACCTGCGGTTTTTGAAGAAGCAGTAGATAACACTGAAGCGAGTAGTAGCATAGGCGGGCGTCGCCGTCGTCGTCGTTCCTCTTCTATAGATTCCGAGTGATTGGAACATGGGGACTAGCGATTGGGAACTGGGTACTGGGAAAGAAAGCGACCAACCAACTTATGATGGGAACTGAGTTAAATACTGCTTCTTTCAAATTGCCGATGCCTTCACAAGAAATGAGGTGGTTGGAGTTTTCTACGCTGTTAAATATTCAAAAACCGATTGCAGGCGTAGATGAAGTGGGACGGGGTGCTTTATTTGGTCCAGTGGTGGCAGCAGCCGTCGTCTTACCTGATTTCGCTTTGCCCGATCTTGTGGCAGCCAACATTAAAGACAGTAAAAAGCTGTCTGCTAATCAAAGAAGATCGCTAGCCCAACAAATCTGTGAGTTGGCAGTAGATTGGAAAATTGGATTCGCATCCACCGCCGAAATTGACCGGATGAATATTTTACAGGCAACACTGTTGGCAATGAAGCGGGCTGTGTTGAAATTGAAAACACAGCCCGCTTTATGCTTGATTGATGGCAATCAGTTAGTGAAGGACTTACCACTGCCACAACAAACAATAGTTAAAGGTGATGAGCGTTCTTTGGCTATAGCCTCTGCTAGTATTATTGCCAAAGTTTGGCGCGACTCCTTGGTGTCGCGTCTCGCTTCTAAATATCCCATGTACGATTTAGAACGCAATAAGGGGTATGGCAGCCAAAAGCATTTAATGGCGTTGCGCGAGTATGGACCTTCGCTTTTACATCGCAAATCCTTCCGCCCATGCCAAAATAATTCGTAATTCGTAATTCGTAATTCGTAATTATGAAGAATTATTCCGGAACGAGGGGTAAGTCTGTGCTTTCTGTTGTTAGTGGTGTTTGCTGTGTTTGTGACAAAGCCCATTGGCGATAATCGGCTAGGAGTTGATATTGCAATCTTTGCTTGATTGTTAGCAAAACACTTTTGAGTAATCCATTGCCCGTTGCTTCTAGGATAGCTTTGGGCGTAAAGGAAAATGGAGGTGGTAAATCTACTTGAACTTCTAAATCGGCTCTTCCTTTGAGGTAAGTGCCATTACTTAACTGTTCTGGGGATAAATATCCTTTTAAGTTTAAAGAAAAACGTTGGTTGATATATTCAATACCTAGAATTTCACAACCTACCGATCGCACGCGAATTGTTCCATTCGATTCTGCCGTGACTTTTAAGTCCACAGTGGGCTGAATGCTTAATGACATAAAACTCAGAGGACGCAATTTCAGACGAAAGACTTCAAGAGACAGCTGCTGAATGCGGTTGGGGTCAAACAATGCCCTAACTAATCGTTGGGGCTGTCGCAAATAGTGCTGAATCGGAATAGGCTGCTCCGGAATTGCGATCGCAACCGATTGAGATGCAGTAAACCGAGTAGGCATGAGAGTATTAAAATACCTATTAATTAATTGTAATAGTTTTTAACAAACTTGTGATGTTTTGCAAAAAACCTGAGAAGACACACTTAATTGTAGGACGTTCGGTCATTAGAAAACAAGTTGAAGAAGGTAGATCTAGCTAGAAAATGGGGACTGGCGATTAGCAATTGGGGACTAGGAAAGAGACATTTTCATCGCGACTGCCTTCTGCCCTCTGGCTTCCTTAACAAAATTTGTGGCAAGTTTGAAAGAAATGAGATATAAAGACCTGTATAAAGAAAAGGTTCTGATGTATCATTAAGAACTTATCAATTTATCTCATTGCGCTCCAAAAAACTTCATGACCCTATCCATCGCACATTTAGGTCCCCCTGGCACTTATGCGGAACAAGCAGCACTTCTTTATTTCAACTGGTTGACTAAAACAAAAGACCAGAGAGCTACCTTATGCCCGTATCCTAGCATTGCTCAAACATTACAAGCTGTTGCAAGAGGAGAGGTAAAACTGGCTGTTGTACCAGTGGAAAATTCTATTGAAGGTAGCGTGACTATGACGTTAGATGCAATATGGCAATTAGACGGTTTGCAAGTTCAGTTAGCTTTAGTTATGCCAATCGTCCACACGCTAGTTTCTTGTGCTCAAAGTATAGAAGATATCAAAACCGTTTATTCTCATCCACAAGCCTTAGCACAATGTCAGGGATGGTTGGATAGAGTGATACCAAAAGTACAATTAATTCCAACAAATTCAACAACAGAAGCATTATTACAACTCGAACAAGATCCAACAGCAGCAAGCATTTCTTCTCAACGTGCGGCAGAACTATATAACTTGCCTGTTCTAGTAAGTGGTATTAATGATTACCCCGAAAACCACACTCGATTTTGGATCGTTGGCAAAAATTACATCCCATTTGCTCGCCCCTCTCATTTAGAACGTGCGAGCCACACCTCGCTGGCTTTTAGCACTTCCGCAAATGTACCGGGCGCTCTTGCAAAACCACTACAAGTATTTGCCAGTATAGGCATCAATTTAAGCAAAATTGAATCTCGTCCCACAAAGCGATCGTTAGGGGAATATTTATTTTTTATTGATTTAGAAGCAGATTTATCTGAAGCTCATATAGAGTCTGCTTTGACAGAGATAACACCTTATACAGAGGTTCTAAAAATTTTTGGTAGCTACAATGTTTTGCCGATTCAAGAGTTAGGGAATGGGGATTAGCAATTGGCGATTGGCGATTGGGGAATAGGAGAGATCGGGAAAATAACTAATCCAAAATTCACGCATCCAAAATTCCCAAGCCCCAAGCCCTAATCCCCAATCCCTAATTAAAAGTATCTTTAAGAACAGTCCGAGCGGCTAAATGATTCCGAGTGGAAGTCAAGATTTCTGATTCTCTTTCCAAACGCTCTGCTGTATCTTGAAGTTCTAGCAATGCTTGCTGCTCGGCTGCAACACCGTAAAGGTTGCTTGCAATCCAGTAAGATAGTTCAATTGGTAGATCTGGCAAATCGTCGGGTAACTCTATGTTTTGGTCTGTCAGTTTCGCTGAAAGCCTAACGACATCTCGCAACAGTTGTTCTACGTCATTTGCCAAAGGTCTTAAGTCTTTCACCGGAGGTTTGTCTTCAATCCACTCAACCAAACCAACTCTGTATGGCTTTTCTCTAACATACTTAAGCAGACGAAATCTCTGTTGCCCTAGTGTCAGCATCTTCATTCGGTCATCAGGCATACGTTGATAGCGGATAATTTCGGCACAACAACCAACATCCGCGATCGTACCTCTGACTGGATCGACCATCAAAACACCGAACCTGCGATCGCTTTCCAGAATCGTGTTCATCATGATTCTGTAGCGAAATTCAAAGATATGCAGGGGTAAGGGTCTAGTAGGGAATAAAACCACCTCTGGTAACGGGAATAGAGGTAGTTCGCAAACAGCAATTCTAGAAGTTGATGTCATGTTTCCTATGTATAAATTTGTTAGTAATATTTACTATTCTTTACTTTTCCCCTACTTTCTCATATTCTATCATTTCCACCTGAAAGCAAATAAAAAGCCCTGAAAAAATCTCTCTCAGGGCTTTGTTACTTTTTATACATTATTATTGGTTAGTAGGGACGCGGCGGCGTTGCGCCCATACAGTGGTTAGAAATATAAGTAGGGTGGGCAATGCCCACCACATGACTCTGTTAGTGGGCATTGCCCACCCTACCTACTAACAACTAACAACTAACAGCTAATTAATAACTATAATTTCACTTCAATATCCACACCAGAGGGAAGATCCAGTTTCATCAAAGCATCAATAGTCTTAGAGGAAGGCTGATAAATGTCAATGATTCGGCGATGGGTACGAGTTTCAAAATGTTCTCGTGAATCTTTATCTACGTGAGGAGAACGCAAGACGCAATAGATGCGGCGTTTTGTAGGGAGAGGAATAGGTCCGATAGCTGTCGCATTGGTGCGGTTAGCTGTGTCTACAATCTTCTCGCAAGATGTGTCCAGTAAGCGACGGTCAAAAGCTTGTAAACGAATTCTAATCTTTTGCTGCTGTAGTGTTGCCATTTTTAGTTTTCCAGGTTCTGATTTTGGGGGATTGGGGATTGGGGATTGGGAATTGGGTACTGGGGATTGGGGACTGGGAAAGGCTTTTCCCAATCCCTAGTCCCTAGTCGCTAGTCCCTAATCCCTAATGAGCGTGAAAAAAGCAGAGATGTATTATACCATCTCTGCTCCTTTTTTAGTTAAGGTGCAAAGGTACTATTTGAGAATTTTAGAAACAACACCAGCACCGATAGTACGACCACCTTCACGAATAGCGAAGCGCATTCCTTGTTCGATCGCAATAGCGTTGATGAGTTCAACAGTTACTTTAATACGGTCACCGGGCATAACCATTTCTGCTGCACTGCCATCATCACTTGTAAAAGCTCTGATGGTACCGGTTACGTCTGTTGTCCGCACGTAGAACTGAGGACGGTAGCCAGCGAAGAAAGGTGTTTTACGACCACCTTCTTTTTCTGTCAACACGTACACTTCACCTTCAAACTGAGTGTGTGGAGTGATGGAACCGGGCTTAGCAATTACCATTCCTCGTTCGATATCACCTTTTTGGATACCACGCAGTAGAATTCCGGCGTTATCCCCAGCCATACCTTCTTCAAGACTCTTCTTGAACATCTCGATACCGGTGACGGTGGTGCTGCGAGTAGGTTTAATACCGACCAGTTCCACGTTATCGCCGATTTTCACTTTACCCCGCTCGATACGTCCGGTAGCTACTGTACCGCGCCCCGTGATGGAGAACACGTCCTCTACTGCCATTAGGAAGGGCTTGTCCACATCGCGCTCTGGGGTAGGGATGTAGGCATCTACAGCATCCATCAATTTATAGATTTTATCTACCCACTCATCTTCATTCCGTTGTGTTTTGGGGCTAGCAGTCATTTTTTCCAGAGCTTTGAGACCCGAACCAATAGTTATTGGAATGTCATCGCCAGGGAATTGGTAGCTAGAGAGGAGTTCGCGGACTTCTAATTCTACCAGTTCCAAAAGTTCTGCGTCGTCCACCATGTCTTCTTTGTTCAAGAAAACAACCAAGCTGGGTACACCTACCTGTCTTGCTAGGAGGATGTGTTCGCGGGTTTGAGGCATGGGACCGTCAGCTGCGGAAACCACTAGGATGGCACCATCCATCTGAGCGGCACCAGTGATCATGTTCTTCACATAGTCAGCGTGTCCGGGACAGTCTACGTGAGCATAGTGCCGATTTGCGGTTTCATACTCTACGTGAGCGGTGTTGATGGTAATACCCCGTGCCTTTTCTTCTGGAGCAGCATCAATTTCATCGTACTTTCTTGCTTGTGCCTGACCCAGAGCTGATAGGGTCATGGTGATAGCTGCTGTTAAAGTGGTTTTACCATGGTCAACGTGACCAATCGTACCGATATTGACGTGGGGTTTATTCCGTTCAAACTTTGCGCGTGCCATGAATTGTTTTGTCCTTTGTCAATTGTCCTTTGTCCTTTGTCCTTTGTCTTTTGTCAATTGTCTTTTGTCCTTTGTCAATTGTCTTTTGTCCTTTGTCAATTGTCTTTTGTCCTTTGTCTAATAACGAATGACTAATGACCAATAACCAATGACCAATAACTAATGACAAATGACCAATGACTAATGAGCGTTCCCTTTGCTTTTAGCGATGATAGCCTCAGCTACGTTGCGAGGTACTTCTTCATAGTTGCTAAATTCCATTGAGAAGATGCCCCGACCTTGGGTCTTAGACCGGATGTCTGTAGCGTAGCCAAACATCTCTGATAGTGGTACTTTAGCAGTCACTTTCGCAAGCCCTGCTTCAGATCCCATACCCTCAATTTGTCCGCGACGGGAATTGAGGTCGCCCATTACATCCCCAAGGAAATTTTCAGGAACTTCTACCTCAACTTTCATCATAGGCTCTAACAGAATTGGCGAAGCCTTCATAGCTGCTTCTTTCAATGCCATTGAACCAGCAATTTTGAAAGCCATTTCTGAAGAGTCTACTTCGTGGTAAGACCCATCGATCAAAGTTGCCTTAATATCGATGAGTGGGTATCCAGCTAATACGCCGGATTCACAGGTTTCTTTGATACCTGCTTCTACAGGGGATACGTACTCTTTAGGTACGGAACCACCTACAATCTTGGAGACAAATTCAAAACCGCTTCCGGGGTCCCCTGGCTCCAAGTCGATAACAACGTGACCGTACTGACCTTTACCACCGCTTTGCCGGATGAATTTACCTTCTACTCTGTTAACGGGTTTACGAATGGTTTCGCGGTAAGCAACTTGTGGCGCACCAACGTTTGCTTCCACTTTGAATTCGCGTAACATCCGGTCTACCAGAATTTCTAGGTGAAGCTCACCCATCCCTGCAATCACAGTTTGGTTGGTTTCTGGATTCACGCTCACGCGGAAGGTGGGGTCTTCTTCCGAGAGAGATTGCAGAGCCTTGGACAATTTGTCCATGTCATTTTTGGTTTTGGGTTCAACCGCAACCGAGATAACAGGCTCGGGAATGTATAGGGATTCGAGAATAACTGGCGCACTCTCATCACATAGCGTGTCACCTGTCAAGGTATCTTTCAATCCCAATGCAGCACCCAGATCGCCAGATCTGAGTTCGTCAACGTCCAATCTATCATCTGCCTTTAACACCACCAAGCGGGAAATCCTTTCTTTCTTTCCTTTGGTAGCATTGAGGACGTAACTGCCCTTCTTCAGAACGCCAGAATATACGCGAACGAATGTCAGACGACCGTAGGGGTCTGCCATAATCTTGAAAGCTAGCGCTGACAGAGGTTCTTTGTCGTCAGCACGACGTTCAACAGTTGCACCAGAAGATACTGTACCTTGAATTGGTGGTACGTCGATTGGTGCGGGTAGGTACTCTACCACTGCATCCAACAACAGCTGTACGCCTTTGTTTTTGAATGCGGAACCGCAAAGCGTCGGTACGATCGTACCTGCAATTGTTCCTTTCCGCAGCGCTGTGCGAATTTCTTCTTCAGTCAGTTCTTCACCCTCGAAGTACTTGTTCATCAGGTCGTCGTCGGTTTCCGCAACTGCTTCAATCAGCTTGTTGCGGTATTCCTCTACCTGAGCCGCCATGTCTTCGGGAATGCTTGTTTCCTGAATATCTGTTCCTTGGTCGTTGTTGTAGATGTATGCGCTCATCTTCACCAAATCAACGATCCCCTTAAAATCGCTTTCACTGCCTATAGGCAATTGAATAGGAATAGCATTTGTCCGTAAGCGATCGCGCACTTGATCGTAAACTTTATAGAAGCTTGCGCCCGTGCGATCCATCTTGTTAACGAACACGATGCGAGGCACTTTATAGCGATCTGCTTGACGCCATACAGTTTCTGTTTGCGGTTGCACACCACCTACAGAACATAGCACTGTAATAACACCATCTAGCACCCGCATGGAACGCTCTACTTCTATGGTGAAGTCTACGTGTCCGGGAGTATCAATAATGTTAATTTGATGATCTTTCCAACTGGTACTGATAGCAGCAGCAGTAATAGTAATTCCCCGCTCTCTCTCCTGTTCCATCCAGTCGGTTACAGCGG
>NZ_BAACAP010000154.1:0-39279 GCF_045865695.1 Scytonema hankhaensis NUACC26 | reverse complement strand
TTGTGAGACTTTGTAATATTGTGAGACTTTGTAATATTGTGAGACTTTGTAATATTGTGAGACTTTGTAATATTGTGGGACGGGCTTCTAGCCCGTCTTTACTAGTGGCGGGCTAGAAGCCCGCACTACAAGAAATTTGGGAATCCCTTATGCAAGGGCTGCTGACAGAAGATGCTCGACAGCTTGCTTCAACGTCTCTACCTTATCAAGACGTTCCCAAGGTAAATCTAAATCGTTACGTCCCAAGTGACCGTAAGCCGCGATGTCCTGATAAAAACGTCCGCCTCGTTCGTTTGGTAAGTTACGTAGATTAAAGCAGTCAATAATACCTGCGGGACGCAGTTCAAAATGCTGTTTAACTAACTCTAGCAAGGTGTCGTCTTCAACTTTACCTGTACCAAAAGTATCCACCATAATACTGACAGGTCTTGCGACACCAATTGCATAGCTGAGTTGAACTTCGCATTTTTCTGCCAAACCAGCAGCGACAATATTCTTCGCTACATAGCGACAAGCATAGGCAGCACTGCGATCGACCTTAGTAGGGTCTTTGCCAGAAAAAGCACCGCCACCATGACGAGAGTAACCGCCATAGGTATCAACAATAATTTTGCGTCCTGTTAAACCTGAGTCTCCTTGAGGACCGCCAATAACAAACTTACCTGTGGGGTTAACCAAAAAGCGAGTTTCGTCATCTGGCTGAACATCAATGTCTACAAAAACAGGCTCAACCACTGCTGACCAGAGGTCTTGCTTGATTTTTGCTTGCACTTCTGCTTCATCTGTAATTTCACCAATAGTCGCCGAGTGCTGAGTGGAAATTAGAATGGTATCGATACCAACTGGTCGTCCATCCTCGTAAGCAATGGTGACTTGTGTTTTTCCATCAGGGCGTAGGTATGGCAAAACACCTGTTTTGCGGACAGCTGCCAATCGTCGGGCGATACGGTGAGCAAGGCAGATAGGCAATGGCATGAACTCTGGAGTTTCGTTGCAAGCGAAACCAAACATAATCCCTTGGTCGCCAGCCCCAACCGCATCAAAGCGTTCATCGCTACTTTGCTCGCGAGTTTCTTGAGCGGTGTTGACACCTTGAGCAATATCAGGTGACTGTTCGTCTAGAGCGACAATCACCGAACAGCTGTTAGCAGAAAATCCGTTATCAGCGTTCGTGTAGCCAATTTCCGCAATTTTCTTGCGAGCAATATTTACGTAGTTAACATTGGCTTTAGTAGTAATTTCCCCTGTAATTAAAACCAAGCCAGTGTTGACAACAACCTCAGCCGCAACACGGCTACTAGGGTCTTGAGAAAGCAGGGTATCCAGAATAGTATCTGAAATCTGATCGCAGATTTTGTCAGGATGACCTTCGGTCACTGACTCGGAGGTAAAAAAATAACGACGAGACAATGTAATTCCTCCTTAAGAAGGTAACATAAGCGGATTGAACTAATGTGCTCAGTTCAACCGCTTCGATCTGCAATCATAACAACATTTTTACGATCGTTAATTAGTTTTATACTACTTTTCTCAAAATCCTTACCTAAGTACGATTTTTTTTAAAACAAGATGAGATAGTCTACTTTATTACTGTGGTTTATTAATTAAAATTTATCTCGGTAGGTTGGGTTGAGGAACGAAACCCAACACTCAAATATCTTGTCCTTGTTGGGTTGCACTCAAATATCTTGTCCTTGTTGGGTTGCACTCAAATATCTTGTCCTTGTTGGGTTGCACTCAAATATCTTGTCCTTGTTGGGTTGCACTCAAATATCTTGCCTTTGTTGGGTTGCACTCAAATATCTTGCCTTTGTTGGGTTTCACTTCGTTCAACCCAACCTACCATTATTTTCATTTCCTCAGAGTGACAGAAAGGGCAGAGGGTAGCCTTTCCTTCTACCTTCTGCCTCCTGTCCTCTGCCTTCCGAGACTAGACTTTCGCTGCTAACTTTGCTTCCTTAGAGGTTAAACGCTCGTAAGTAGCACGCATTTTTAGACCAGTCAGAACTTGGAATAAACCAGTACCATTGTTAGAGCCGGGGTACTCCCGGTGTTGGAGTAACAAGTGAGTCATCTCACCTTTATACTTGGTAGAGGTGTTGCTCAAGTGAGTTTCGATATAAATCACTTCTTCTAGATTGTCAAATTGACCATCTACCTCTAACACAGAAACATAGCGACCGTAGTATACATCAGAACCGTAGTACAGCTGCATACCAGGATAAGAACAGGTCAACTTGCGTCCGCAAGGAGTCCAGTTAATAGTTGAGCCTTCATCAAACAAGTATATGGGCGCAAATCCTTGTTTACCTTCTCTTTGGAGCATGCGTACCCGCAGAACTTTACGTTCTTTGTCATCTTTAATAAGATTGGTTGGCAAGACCTGTAGAACCACATCAGCAAATTCTCTTTGCGGTTCAATGTATTTTGTAAAGTCTGGTTTGCGGGAGTTAATTTGAGCTAGGACATCTTCATAGCGATGACCGCGTTCTGCCATATCTCGCTGAATTTTCCAAGCAATCTTAACTTCATCGCTAATGTCAAAATAAACGCTAAAGTCAATCAGTTCTCTCACTCGCTCGTCATAAAGAGGATGTAAACCCTCAACCACAATAATGTGGTTCGGATCGATTTTCTCTGGTGGATCGATCGCGCCGGTCTCGTGGTTGTAAATCGGCTTCATAATCGATTGACCTTCTTTGAGCGCTTTGATTTGCTCGTACATCAGGTCAAAATTGTTTGCTCTTGGGTCAAGTGCGGTAATACCTGTTTCTTTGCGCTGCTTGCGATCTAGAGAATGATAGTCATCTAAACAGATAACAGTCATTAATTCTTCACCGAATAAATCTGTTAGGCGACGCAAAAACGTAGATTTACCGCACCCGGAGTCTCCAGCTACTCCAATTAACACCACGCGTTCCGGCTTACTAGTCATAAATCTCCTCTTGATACTAAATGATGAATCATTCAATAATTTTTTTGTTTCGTTTTGTTTCGTTTTGTTTCGTTTCGTTTCCTTCAATCCTTCAGCCAGGAATAGACCGCAATGGTTTATCCTGCGTTCTTGCCTCCAACAACGCATTAACAAATGAGACGGTGCTTAACTCTAGCAGTTTTTACCCGCCCGATTTAGCTAACTTTGTTGTTGGTAAGTATTTAATACTAGTGTTAATTTGGATTGTAACAGAAGGGTGTTGTCTATACAAGGTTGATTAACCTCGATTTGATCCCCTAATTTTTTGATTAAGGGAGATTTAAGTAAAAGCCCGATATCCATACCCGTTGGATACCAGTAAAAAGACACTGCTTGTGAAGATATATCTTTCAGTTTACTATGTGTCGTCTTTAATTTGATTTTTTGTTTTTGAGAATCTTGGAAGATTCAGCAACGTTCCAAATATCTCAAGTCAAAAATTATGGCTTTTATTAAGGTGTGATGAAAATCACAAATATTTGTCTTGTGACTTTAAAGTCTATCCTCTACAGGATTTTACGCATTTTCCCTAATGGTCAACGGTGGTTGACAGATTTTTCACCGCAAGTGAAACTAAATTGTAGTTGTGTGTTCTAAGTCTACCTCAACCAGAAGTTTGTAACTGAACTAGCTTCTTTGTTACGGGATTGTCCCTAATGGTAGATGTAAAATTCAGTAAACAATGTTCTGTATGGAAACCTCAACTAATTTCTGAGGTGAGGTGTCAAGACACCAGGACTCAATTTTGGGAAAGTCAAACAAATTACAATTGTTTTTGATTTACATTTTTCAAAAAGATGAGTAATTGACGTTTCTCAATATTGAATGCCCTTGGGGCTGCGCTACCCATAAGTGATGAGAATATATCTCCTATGAGAGTTGTACTTCTCGAAAAAAAAATTAAATTGACTCATTATTAACATTCTCTGAAGGACTTATCCTTTACCTTAGAAGGTCAGGGATGGTCGGAAATCTTGGGCTAAACAATCTATCCGGATAAAACCAACAGATTGTTAGACTTGAATCTGAACAGCATAAGTCCCAAGAGAACTCGTTTTTGACCCAAACACGGTGAACCGTCCCTACAGGAGAGTTTCTCGTTGCAGGCGATTGGAGAATGTGAAAGGGAAACGGCGGTAACGCCAACAATGAGGAAAACAGGACCATTCGTCCATAGCCCCTTCCCAACTAATAAAGAGCTTCGCTCTCTACAGGGAAGAATTTTGATAAACAGGTGTGTTTTGCGATGCCTATACGTCTTGGGCGAGTGTACGTAATAAGATATCGGCAAGGAAAAAACCGCTTTTCCCATTCTTTAGAAGGCAATTGCTCGCACCTCTCTAGAAGAGAGAGCGCGGCACTGCTATTGTGGTGAAAAGGGTTTATATGACAATAGGTTAAGTAGAGATCGGAGTGGTAGAAGTAATGTACATCAAAGGTGCTGTTGAAGGTGCTGTCAACACAGAATCAGGTAGCCGCGTCTTCGTATACGAAGTGGTGGGTCTGCGTCAAAGCGAAGAAACTGATAAAACGAACTACCCAATTCGTAAAAGTGGCAGCACGTTCGTTAGAGTGCCCTACAACCGCATGAATCAAGAAATGCGGCGTATCACTCGCCTTGGCGGCAAAATTGTTAGCATCCAGCCCATAGATGTTTCAGAACAGGTCAATGGGCAAGTTTCCAATAGTAACGCCACATCTGGTGAGAATGCTAGCAGTGAAGCAAATGGTAAAGCCACACCTGTAGCTGAGCAACAGCCCAAGAGTAAGGACAACAAAGGCAACACCATGACTCAAGCGAAAGCAAAAAAAGACGCCCACGCTGACGTTCCCGTAAATATTTACCGTCCCAACGCTCCTTATATCGGTAAAGTTATCTCCAACGAGCCGTTGGTACAAGAAGGTGGTATTGGGCTTGTTCAACACATTAAATTTGATATTTCTGGTGGTGATTTACGCTACATAGAAGGTCAAAGTATCGGTATTATCCCTCCTGGTGTAGACAAGAACGGTAAACCAGAAAAGCTCAGACTGTACTCCATCGCTTCAACCCGTCATGGTGATGATGTAGATGACAAAACAGTCTCTCTTTGCGTGCGCCAATTAGAGTACAAGCACCCAGAAACAGGCGAAACAGTCTATGGTGTTTGCTCCACACACCTGTGCAACATTAAGCCTGGGGATGATGTGAAAATCACAGGTCCGGTTGGTAAAGAAATGTTATTACCAGCCGACAATGATGCTAACGTCATCATGATGGCAACAGGAACAGGTATCGCGCCTATGCGTGCTTACTTGTGGCGGATGTTCAAGGATAACGAAAAAGCAGTTAACCCAGAATACCAATTCAAAGGTTTCTCTTGGTTAATCTTCGGTATTCCTACAAGCCCCAACATCCTGTACAAGGAAGAACTCGAAGAGATGCAGCAAAAGTATCCCGATAACTTCCGCCTTACCTACGCCATCAGCCGCGAACAGAAAAATGCTCAAGGCGGTAGAATGTACATCCAAGACCGCGTAGCAGAATACGCTGATGAACTTTGGCAGTTAATTAAGAACGAGAAAACCCATACTTACATTTGCGGTTTGCGCGGAATGGAAGATGGTATCGACGCCGCCCTCAGTGCAGCAGCTGCTAAAGAAGGCGTAACCTGGAGCGACTACCAAAAAGAAATTAAGAAAGCAGGTCGCTGGCACGTTGAAACATACTAATTTAGTCATGGGTCATTAGTCATTAGTCATTAGGCTTTTGATAAAAGGCTGTAAACTAAATAAGAAATATAATAAGTAGGTAAGGTTCATACTTTACCTACTGTTTTTATTGTGTATTTAAGCACATACATGGCTTACGCAAGCTAAAGGGTATTTTGGGATTTCACGAGTTGCAGATCCCCCCCAACCCCCCTTAAAAAGGGGGGCATGTGTAAGTTCCAACACATTTTCGCGCAAATGAACCAATTATCCGCGTTCGTCTGCGTTTATCAGCGGTTTAAAATTAAAATTTGGTAAAAGCTTGTGGGTGTAAAGCTGGGAATACTGGGATTAGGAACAGTGGGGACAGGTACAGTGCAGCTCTTGCAGGATGGTACTGGTCGTCATCCACTCTTACAAGAAATAGAAATATATAAAGTGGGAGTACGATCGCTCGACAAATCCCGCGCTGTCACTCTACCAGAATCCGTCCTAACAACAGATTTAGACGAAATTGTCAACGACCCAAAAGTAGATATAGTCGTTGAAGTCATGGGAGGATTAGAACCAGCGCGATCGCTCATTCTAAAAGCCATTGAAAACGGCAAGCACATCGTAACTGCCAACAAAGCAGTCATATCAAGATTTGGCGAAGAAATCTTCACATCAGCCAACAAAGCAGGCGTATACGTCATGCTAGAAGCAGCAGTAGGTGGAGGAATTCCAGTCATTCAACCCCTAAAACAATCACTCAGCGTTAACCGCATTCAAAGCGTTACAGGCATAGTCAACGGTACAACAAACTACATCCTGACACGGATGCAGCTAGAAGGCAGCAATTTCAGCGATGTGTTAGCCGATGCTCAAAGGCTGGGTTACGCTGAAGCAGATCCCACAGCCGACGTAGAAGGATTAGACGCCGCAGATAAAATTGCCATCCTCGCCTCCCTCGCCTTTGATGGCAGAATCAAGCTAGAAGACGTTTACTGCGAAGGAATTAGGCAAGTCAGCAAAACAGATATAGCCTACGCTGAAAAACTGGGATTTGTCATCAAACTCTTAGCAATTGCCAAAACAACTACTCCACTCTCCCCCTCCTCCAATCCTCCTATTTCCGTAAGAGTCCACCCCACCCTAGTGCCAAAAGCCCATCCCCTAGCAAGCATTAATGGAGTAAATAATGCCATTTTTGTTGAAGGAGAACCCATAGGACAAG
This sequence comes from Scytonema hankhaensis NUACC26, assembly GCF_045865695.1. Taxonomy (NCBI): domain Bacteria; kingdom Bacillati; phylum Cyanobacteriota; class Cyanophyceae; order Nostocales; family Scytonemataceae; genus Scytonema; species Scytonema hankhaensis. The sequence continues at coordinate 32,398 of NZ_BAACAP010000154.1, read as the reverse complement.
TGATGTTATATGGTCCCGGAGCAGGGGCTGGTGCAACAGCAAGCTCGGTATCGTCGGATATACTCAACCTAGTAGCATCACTGAAAAGCAGTACAAAATTACCAAATCCCCTGCTTGGTTGTAGACATCAAGATTACTGTCAAATTACCCCTATAGCAGAACTCGTTACGCGATTTTATGCTAGGTTTTTAACCAAAGACCAATCAGGAGTCATTGGTAAAATAGGAATCTGTTTTGGCGATCGCGGAGTTAGTTTAGAATCAGTCGTCCAAACTGGTTTTCAGGGAGAACTAGCAGAAATAGTTGTCGTCACCCACGATGTCCGGGAAGGAGACTTTCGAGAAGCGCTCGCGGAAATTCACAGCCTACCCGCCATAGATAGTATTCCTAGCGTATTACGAGTTCTTTAACCAAAGAGCGAAGTCTAAAGGCTAAAGAATGAAGTATTTTATCCTTCATACTTTATACTTCATACTTTTATGGATAGTGCAAAACGCATAGCGACTCTCAACCGCATTCGCAGACTCAGCCGCCTCATGGATACGTCTTTACGTATCCCTGGTACTGGCTTTCGGATTGGACTAGACCCAATTATTGGGTTAATTCCTGGCGCTGGCGATCTTATCAGTACGGGGTTTTCAGCTTACATCATTTTTCTAGCCGCTCGTTTTAACATACCCCCGAAAGATTTATCCCAAATGATTTTCAACATTACTTTAGAAGCAGTTGTTGGTACAGTCCCGTTGGTTGGGGATGTATTTGATGCTTTTTACAAATCTAATATCCGTAACTTAGCAATTTTAGAAAAACATCTCACCGTCGTTGAACCAGAATTGGAAAAAGTTGCCTCTGAATTTGAGGAGCTGGCAAAGTAAAAAATATCTAACTTTCTGTTGTGAAATTTTGTTCTTGTGAAATTTTGTTCTTGTGAAATTTTGTTCTTGTGGGACGGGCTTCTAGCCCGTCTTACTTAGAGAGAACGGGCGGGCGAGGACGCCCACCCCAAGTCATTTAAAGTACTGGAAAATCAACCTTTGACTTTTTGCGCCAATTGTGCTTGCGTAGATAACTTTGCCAAGACTCCATGTAAGTGTAAAAAACTGGTGTTAGATAGAGCGTTAGGAACTGTGAAAATAACAAACCTCCCACCACGACTAATCCAAGAGGACGGCGTGTATCTGCACCAGCACCAAACCCAAGAGCGATTGGTAAAGTCCCCATTAATGCTGCCATTGTAGTCATCATAATTGGGCGAAATCTCACCAAACACGCTTCATAAATAGCATCATAAGGGTTTTTGCCTTGTTGGCGAGCTTCAATCGCAAAGTCAACCATCATGATACCGTTTTTCTTCACGATACCAATCAAGAGGATAATACCGACAAAAGCGTAAATATTTAGATCGACATGGAATAGCAACAACGTCAGTAATGCCCCAAAACCTGCTGATGGTAAGCTAGAGAGAATCGTAAGGGGATGAATAAAGTTCTCATAAAGAATCCCTAAAATGATATAGATGACAAAAATAGCAACTAGTAGCAGCAGACCTAGCCCTTGAATCGAAGACTGGAACGCTTGGGCTGAACCTTGGAAGCCTGTAGTAATACTAGCAGGTAGTGTTTGTCGGGCAATTTGTTCGATTTTACCCGTAATGTTACCTAATGAAACTCCTGGTTTTAAGTTAAAAGATATGGTAACAGAGGCTAGTTGTCCTATATGGTTTACGGTCAAAGGTCCGACATCTTTTGTTACGGTTGCTACAGCATTTAAAGGAACTAGCTGTCCGTTAGGCGCACGAATCGATAGCAAATCTAGAGCATTGGGATTTTGCTGATATTGAGGTTCAACACCTAAAATAACTTGATATTGGTTATCGGATGCGTAGATGGTAGAAACTTGGCGAGTTCCATAAGCATTACTCAGGGTAGATTCGATTTGATTCGCAGTTAAACCCAAAGATGAAGCCAAATCGCGGTTAATGGTAACTCGAAGTTGGGGATTTTTGATTTGCAAGTCACTGTTAACATCTTGTAAGTCTGATAGGGTGCGGAGTTGATTTTCTAAAGTGGGAGCATACTGGTAAAGCTCTTGAACGTTAGGGCTTTGGAGAGTATATTGATATTGCGCTTTAGTTTGTTGACCGCCAATGTTAATTGCTGGGGGGTTTTGTAAGAAAACTTTCATCCCTGGAATGCGTGATAGTTTGGGACGAAGTTCTTGGACAATCTCATCTGCACCGAGAGGACGTTTATCGCGAGGTTTGAGTTTGAGGAAAAGTCGTCCGGTGTTAGCAGAAGCATTCGATCCGCCCGCACCAACACTGGAGTTAATTGCCTCAATATTGGGATCTTTGTATGCGATCGCAGCAACGGCGGCTTGATGCTTTACCATTTCATCAAAAGAGATATCCTCTGCAGCTTGGGTACTCGCTGTAATTTGTCCCACATCGGCATTAGGAATAAACCCCTTTGGGACAACTATAAATAAATACATCGTTGCTACTAAAATTGCACCAGAAATCACCATCGTCGTCCGGTGATACTTAAGTGACAGTTTTAAACTCCATTCGTAGCCACCCAATAAAGCATTAAAGAACTTCTCCGAAAGATTATAGAGACGGGTTTGCCAATTTTTCTTACTATCTTGCTCATCGACTTGTCCGTGATGTGGTGGACGTAAGAAGCGAGAACATAGCATTGGTGTCAAGCTTAAGGAAATTACCCCAGATACGAGAATAGCAACACTAATGACGATCGCAAACTCGCGGAACAGTCTTCCTAAAATGCCACTCATAAACAGCACTGGAATGAATACCGCTACTAGAGAGATAGTCATCGACAAAATTGTAAAGCCAATTTCTTTGGAAGCGTTGAGCGCCGCCTCAAACCGACTTTCTCCCATTTCCATATGACGGACGATGTTCTCCAGCATGACTACGGCATCATCGACTACAAAGCCCACGGAAAGGGTTAATGCCATTAAAGATAAGTTATCTAAAGAAAAACCCAGCAGTAGCATCACGCCAAAAGTAGCTACCAGCGATAGTGGGACTGCCAAACTGGGAATAACCGTAGCAGAAAGATTGCGGAGAAATAAAAATATCACTAGCACGACCAAAGCAATGGTCAGCAGCAGAGTAAACTGAACATCATCAACCGATTCTCGAATTGCTTGCGAGCGATCGTATAAAATATTCATGTTCACAGCTGCTGGAATCTGTTCGCGAAAAGTGGGTAGCAGTTTCTTAATAGCGTCCACCACAGCAACAGTGTTAGTTCCTGGTTGCTTCTGAATTGCCAACACAATCGCTCTAACACTAGAATTACGGGTTTGTGACTTTTCTCCAGATCCGCGAATCTCTGGATTTGCTGCTTCCTCGTCCTCTTTTTCAGGAAAATACCAACTCGCCACCTTATCATTTTCCACACTGTCCAGTACCTGACCTAATTCCCCAAGCTGTACTGGCGCACCATTTTGATAAGTGACAACCAAAGAACGATAACTAGCAGCATCATTAAGCTGACCGTTTGCCTGAATTGTATAATTTTGCTTTGTGCCATAAAGTACTCCTGTAGGTAGATTGACATTACCTTGGGAAATAGCAGTAGCAACCTCATCAATACCTATGCCCTTAGCACTTAATGATTCCGGATCTAATAGAATCCCCACGGCATACTTTTGGGAACCATACACCTGTATCTGAGCGACTCCATCCACCATTGACAGGCGTTGTGCTAGCAGTGTTTCGGCGTATTTATCTACAGTTGACAGTGGTAAAATACCTGAGTTGAGAGAGATGTAGAGAATCGGTTGATCGGCGGGATTCACTTTCCGATAAGATGGCGGGTTAGGCATATTAGTAGGTAGCTGCTTTGCCGCCTTAGAGATCGCCGCTTGGACATCTTGCGCTGCTCCGTCTATCTGCCGACTCAAGTCAAATTGCAACGTGAGTTGTGTCGTACCCAAAGAGCTAGTCGAGTTCATCGAACTTAACCCAGCAATGCTGGAAAACTGCTGTTCTAAAGGGGTAGCGACAGAAGAAGCCATGGTTTCTGGATTAGCTCCAGGCAAATTAGCTGTCACCTGAATTGTGGGAAAATCTACATTGGGCAGGTCGCTCACTGGCAACATTCTGTAACTCATTAGCCCAAATATCAACATCCCAATGGTGACTAATACCGTCATGACTGGACGGCGGATAAATAATTCGGAAAGGTTCATCGGTTAGCTCCGGATTTCTGACTTCCTACTGCTGGTTTCACTTGGGCTGTAGCACCAGGTACTAAGTTGAATTGCCCATCCACAACCACCTGCTCGCCCGGTTGCAATCCCTGTTTGATGACTGTTTCGTTTTTAAAACTGTCACCCACAGTGACTTGGCGCACTTCTACTTTCTTGTTAGGTTTAACTACAAACACAAACTGTCCTTGCTGTCCCATTTGTACTGCTTGGGAAGGTACAGTAATGACATTAGGCTCTTCAGTTAGCTTTAAAACTACGTTGACAAACTCTCCCGGAACCAGTCGCTCATCCGCATTGGTAAATGTGCCTTTGAGTTGAATTGTGCCGGTCTGTGTATTCACACCGCTATCGACAAAGGTGAGTTTCCCACGCACCGGAAGCCCCGTATCTTTAGGCGGTAAAGCCTCTACTTCTAGCTGATGGATTGCACTGTACTTCTTCAAGTCAGGTAACATCCTTTGGGGAATTGAGAATGTGACATAAATTGGACGAATCTGACTGATACTAATTAAAGGGTCGTCAGCATCGGCTTTGACTAAGTTGCCTTGATTAAGCTTGAGACTACCCGTGCGACCATTAATTGGAGAGTAAATAGAACTGTAAGAAAGCTGAACTTTAGCATTATCAATCGCCGCTCGATCTGCAGCGACAGCAGCTTGAGCATTTTGCACGTCTGCTTGGGCTGCAGCAACAGCAGCTTGAGAGTTTTGTACATCGGCTTGGGCTGCAATAACGGCAGATTGAGCATTATCTACACCATTACGATCTGCTGTGACTGTCGCTTGTTGAGCATTAGCGCTTGTCTGATACTGCTCTGCTTGTTGTTTGCTAATTGCCCCTTGCTGGAGTAGACTAGCATAACGTTGAGCCTGAGTGTTGGCGTTTGTTGCCTCCGCTACATCTTTGACTACATTGGCTTTAGCTTGGTTGACTTGAGCTTTGGCTTTCTTGACATTGGCATTAGCTTGACTGACTTGAGCTTTAGCTTTCTCGACATTAGCTTTTGCTTGCTTCACTTGCGCCAAATCCTTTGCTTGATTGGCTTGAGCTTGCATGAGCGCTGCTTTTAGAGCGCGAGAATCAATAGTAAATAGCAAGTCGCCTTTCTTGACGTTTTGTCCTTGGTGAAAGTAGACGCCAGTAAGTTGTCCGCCTACTTTTGACTTGACAGAAACTGTAGAGTATGCTTCTACCGTCCCTGTAGTTTGTAGCTGAAGCGGTATCGTTTTCTGGGTTGCAGCAGACACCACCACTGGTACGGGGCGCTTTTTCCCTGCGTCCTTTCCATTCGATTGAGCCTCGGATGCCGTACAGGCAGTACAGAAGTAAGTCAGACCAAGCATTATGAGCCAGAACTTACCTCTTAAAGTTCGATAATGAGCGTTTATGAGGAAAGTTGTAATCGTTTGCATAGAACTGAAACGGTTTATATAAAATTCTCTTTACATAATTAGTTACTCTAATAATTAGAGTACTAATAATTTCTCAATTATGCTACTTCCCCCCTAGATCCGCCACCTTTTAAAGGGTTGATCTGAGGTTTTACCCCACCCTAACCCTCCCCGATGCATTGGGGAGGGAACTGGAAATTCAATTTCCCCATATATTTGCCTACTACATAAGGCTTGTTTTCTTCTTGCAAAGGGGAGAGAACTGGAAATTCAATTTCCCCCCAATCCATCGGGGGGACTAAGGCTTTCAAGATAGGGATTTAATAGAGGAGACTTTTACCAGGTAAAATACTTATCTAAGTTTCGTCAGCAAAAATATCCAAGGTAGAAGTGAGAGCAAAATTTAAGGTGCAGGAGGGGAATGCAAGTAGGGAAAAGTGATTGAAAAAATGCGAAACCACTAAAGCCTCAAGTGGTTGCACTTGCAATGTGGAGTTTAGGGATAGTGATAACTCAATAAGCGTAACTTTTATCCTGCTTGAGTCCGCGCCTGCTTTACCATGGCAATCAAAGTGTGATGAGCGTCTTCTGCATCTACCAAAATATGGTCAAATAAAATACGAACTGGTACGGCTTCTCCATTTACCTGTGCTTTAAGATCCATTCCTTCGGGGTCAATAGAAATCATTTCTGCTGCTGTTGCATCCGCTAAATCTCCAAAAGCTTGGGCATAAAGCGCTACTGCATTAGCATGATCTTCGTTCATATGATTGCAAATGCGCGAACTTACTTCTGGGGAAAACTGCAAAGACACGGCAAACTCCAACTTTGTCCTAGATTTTCTTAAATTATTTTAAGTGAGACGGGAAACTCTTAGGACAGTTGCTAACTAACTAAGGAAAATACTGGGCTAATTTTACGTGTCATTTTTTACAATCGCTTTCTTTTTTACGTATCACTACGTTTTTGAAGGCTAACTATATCCATACAGACGTTCAGCTAGCTCTTGTTCAATTTCTGCTTCGTTGAGTAATTGTAGTGTAAGTTCTCGCCAGCGTTCGAGTAACTCTTCTTCTTTACCCATAATTTACCTCTTTATTATATGGTAATGCTTCTGTTTTCTACTAATTTAACCGCGAGTCGAGACAAGATTTTTGAGTGTTGGGTTTCGTTCCGAATGGCACGCTTGTAAAGCTCGAAGTGTTGTGTCGTCTTGTTCCCAGCCTCTGGCTGGAAACGTATTTCGAGAGGCTTTGCCTCATATCAAGTCTGGTGGAGGCGGAGCCTAGGGTGTTCACTTTGTTAGTTTTTAGTAAATATGTACCCTGACGTTTGATTTTAGTTGAAAGCGTTACTGAGTAAGGGTTTCATTTCTAGTCAAGATTCTCAAATTTTGCATGAACAACACCCCAAAAAAAGGCACAGAGTCAACACCCTAGTAGTCCACCAACTTCAAACGAAACGGTGGGCGATGCCCACCCTACTTTCTTTTATTAAGCTACTGCTAATGATTTATCTTCTTCCCAAGAAAGTAATGGATCGAGTTTCCCTAATTCTGTAAAAGTTCTAGAGGCTAACAAACAACGTAATAAATCAACACACATCTTTGCCAGATAAATTCCTTCTTGTCCACCAACAACGAGCTTTTCTGTTATATTGGGCTTAGATGAATCAACTAAGCTGTAAAAGCTTAAGTTATCAAAAGTTACAGTAATAATATATTTTTCTGACTCACCACCCCCAATACTCATATAAGTTTCACCATCAGCACCCAGTGTCACTAAAGTTTTACTTTTACCATTTAATTCGCGGATAGCGGTTTCTATATGATTCCAGCTTGGATTTTCAATTAATTCCCCTTCATTTTTGTTTCCAACCCATTTTTCTACAGACATATCTAATACAAACATTATTGCCTCCTTCTCTTTGGTGGTTTTACTATTATTGTTCTAATTCCACTAGGAGTAATAATTTCTAATTCTTCTATACCTAACTGCCAAGCCATAGAATTCACCCCTTCTCTCAAACCGCATACATCACAGAGTTCCCGTTCCACAAGACTATAGCGGTTCTCGGTTGAGGCCAATACATCTATGTGATAAAATTAAACTAGGTGTATCAATTCGACTTTTATGAAGACCTACAACCAAGACCTACGTCAAAAAATTATTGATGCCTACCTTAATCGAGAAGGTTCGGATCGACAACTGGCAGCAAATTTTCGTGTAAGTCTTAGTTTTATACAAACTTTAGTCGGACGTTTTTTGGATACAGGAAGTATAGCCGCGTTCCCCCATAAAAGTGGAAATCCACCTAAATTACAAGCCGAAAATTTAGAAGTGTTAAAACAATTGGTCGCCGAAAATAATGATGCAACGTTAGAAGAATTATGCGTGCAAATGGAATTAAAGACTCAGATAAAAGTTAGCCGAGCAACAATGGGTAAAACATTACAAAAGCTTGGACTAACTCGAAAAAAAAACCTGACACGCAGCGGAACAAGATACGGAAAGGGTTCAAAAACTCAGACAAGAGTTTTGGGAAATTATCCGTATATTCAACCTGGATAATTTAGTTTTTGTTGATGAGTCTGGTGTAAACATAGCTATGGTCAGACTATATGCCAGGTCATTAAAGGGTGAAAGGGCGCATGGAGAACGACCGGACAAGCGTGGTAAAAATGTAACTATTGTTGGAGCGATGCGGAAGCCGCCGCTACGCGAACGCAACCCGTGGGATTATTGGTGCGATGAGTTTTAAGGGTGGAAATGATAAAAACGCATTTGAGACTTATATTAATCAAGTTTTAGTGCCGAATTTATGGCCGGAAGCGTGTGTCGTTATGGATAATTTTAGCTCTCATAAAGTCGTTGGGATTAAAGAGGCAATTGAATCTGTCGGTGCTCGGTTAATTTATTTACCACCATTATCACCAGATTTTTCACCTATAGAAAATTTTTGGTCAAAGATAAAAGAATTTTTGCGCTCTCAAGCTACTCGTACCTATTCGGATTTAGATAAAGCGCTTACAGAAGCATTTGAAAAAGTTAATTTAAGTGACATCATTGGTTGGTTCAAACATTGTGGTTATTGTATTGTATCCAACTGAGAACCGCTATATTTTTTTCCACAAGACTATTTTTAATGTATTGCAGCCAACTGAAAACCGCTATAATAACTAATGTAAAGAATAACATTTAGCCAAAAACTCCTCAGCCTCAGTGCGATCGCAAATCCTTCCATCCAAAGTTGCTGCTAGTAGATCGTTAAGCATTTGCCGGAAATGAGGTCCTGGTTTGTAGCCCAATTTCTTTAAGTCATTACCATTAAGGATAGGTTGAACTTGAGACCAAACAGTCAAGTATTTCCAGATTTTTTGTCTGATAGCTCGCGGACTTTGAACGGCAATCAAAATTAGCATTGGTAAATCGTATTGCCGTAGCAATTGCACCACTTGACTGGGAGATATTTCCGCTTCTCCTCTCTCTGTTTGTGCAAAAAGAGTTTCCACATTTTCCTGAGTCTTTGCCAGATTTTCCAACCTGTGAATACTGTCATCTGGTAATTGAAGAGTTTTTGCCACCACACCTCTATATTCTGATGCTAAATGAGCAATCAAAGCTTCCAAACGCATTTGCCAATGAATAAGAGTTTCTTGAGAATCGTATCGTCGCAAACAGCGTTCTAACAAACGTAATTGCCGCAAGAGTTCTTCATCTAAACTAAGGGTAGGATGAATGCACTTTAATGCTCCCAAATCTCCCAACAACTGCAATGCTGATTTCCAATAGGGAGCTTCTAAAATATGTTTTAATTCTGCTTTAAGTCTAGTTTGCAGTGCTGGTGCTCTGCTATTCTCGCGGGCAGTACGGTCATAAACACCACTGTTGATAGCGTAGCGGATATGCTCTTCTGTTTGAGGTTCTAAATGAAATCCCAACCTGACAGCAAAACGCACGCCACGATAAATGCGGGTAGGATCTTCAATAAAACTGTTAGCGTGTAATACCCGAATTTGTTTTGCCTCTAAGTCAAGCAATCCACCAAAGAAATCGAGTAATTTACCAGAATTAGGTGATGTTAGCCGCAGTGCCATTGCGTTGATGGTAAAATCGCGGCGATACAAATCTTGACGAATTGAACTGGCTTCTACTTCAGGGTTTGCTGCTGGATAAGGATAGAATTCTGTTCTAGAAGTGGCAATATCAACCCATAGTGAATCTAATTCTGGATCTTTGTGCCACAATAAAGCCGCCGTTTGAAAAGCACCATGAACTTCTAAACGTGCTGTTGTGTAAATTTGCTGGAGAGCTTTTGCCAATTCTACACCCGCACCGACATCTGCTGCTTTGTGAAAACCATCAACTACCAAGTCAATATCTTTGATGAGCAGAGTACCAGTTGCTTCTTTTGCTAAGAGTAAATCTCGGACTGCTCCACCAACAAGATAGAGATGCCAACCGCGTTTTTCGGCTGCTTGTGAGGCTTTTGTTAGTAATTGCCATAATTGAGGAGCAAGACGCGATTGCAATTCTTCTAGCTTAGGAGATTTTAAGTTCTTTTCTCTTCTTCTCCCCCTCTCCCCGTCTTCCCCTCCCTCTTCCTGATGCAATTGCCGCAAAACATCAGTCCGAGTCACAATACCGACTATCTGCCCATTTTCTAACACTGGTAAGCGTCCGATATCGTATGTGACCATCAAAGCCTCGATCTCTGGCAGTGTAGTCTCTGGAGTAATAGTTCTCATATTAATTGTCATGTATCCTTTAACAGGAGCATGACTAAAGCCGTGATGCAGGGCAATATCTAAGTCCCTTCGAGAAAGAATACCTAATAGTTGTCCTTGGGCATCAACAACACACAACCCAGAATGTCCGTAGCGTAATAAAGTTCGTTGTGCTTCAGCAATAGTGGTTTCTGGACGGATGGTACGAACTGGGGAGGACATTAAGTCTCTAGCAGTGGGTGGATGAGGGACTGTTGCTTTTAACGTTTCTAAAAATTGGTTAAGTATTTCTTCGGCGTTCACTCCTCGCAGGTTCAGTGATGCTGCTTGAGAATGTCCGCCACCACCAAACGGTAAAAATAACTCGTTGAGGTTAACACCGGGGGTTTGGGAACGTCCAATAACTGTCAGGCGCGATTCACCATCAGAAACAGGAGATTCATGAAACAGCAGCAAGGTATCTATTTCTGTTAACTCGACTAATTGGGCTGCAAGACTTGACAAACCAGCCACAAAACTCTCTGTTTTTAAAATTACCCAAGCAATAGTTTGTCCCCTAACATCTATTTTTTGTAGTTTTTCCAGCGCTACCTTTAATAGCTGTTGCAATTGCGGCGATAATCCAGGGTCTACATACTGGCTCAGAACTGATAAACTAGCTCCTTGTTGCATTAACCAAGCTAAAGCTAGGGCATCCCGTGGTGTAGCATAATCAAATGTCAGGGAGCCAGTATCTACGTGAATCCCTAACGCCATGACAGTGGCTTCTGCACTTGTTAAAGAAATTTGCTGTTGCTGTAATTGCTCTACGATGAGAGTTGTAGTGGCTCCTACAGAGGAGACATATAACTCTGTAGCGGGAATATCCCCCTGTTGTTCTTTGTGATGGTCGTAAATTTTGATTTCCTGAAGGTGAGGTAAATCCAACCACTCAGCAGTTTTCCCCAAGCGATCGCGTTGCTGTGTATCTACCACAACTAAGGAACGAATTTTCTCAGGATTAACAGAACGCCGTTCGATCAACTGATACTCATCCCGATGTAATGCCAAAAAATCCCTAACGGGTGGATGCGCTCCACCACTCAGTACAACTTTACTGCCCGGTAGCAAGCGTGACAGCCCTACTGCTGCTCCTAGAGAGTCAAAATCCGCCGTTGTATGACAAAGAATTAAATCCATAGTCATTGGTCATTGGTCATTGGTCACTGGTCATTGGTCACTGGTCATTGGTCACTGGTCACTGATTACTGGTCACTGATCAAAAGTGTTGCAATTTCTGCTAGTTTAACAAATAAGGAAAAACTGTCAGTGCTTGTCTGTACAACATTTTAACTTTAGTAATCTGCTGTTTTGGGAGAAGGGAAAATGAACATCGTATTCCAAGTTGCTTTAGTGGCTCTAGTTGCTATGTCTTTTGTTCTAGTAATTGGTGTCCCCGTTGCTTATGCTACTCCACAGAACTGGAATGAATCTAAGAGACTTCTTTGGATTGGTTCTGGTGTTTGGGTGGCTTTAGTGTTCTTGGTTGGCGCATTAAACTTTTTGGTAGTGTAGGGGCTGGCGATTGGGGATTGGGGATCGCCAATCCCCAATTTCCAATTCTGCTTCTATACTTGATATGCGAAGGACATAAATTTAGAAGCTCATGGCAGTTTTCGAGGGAACTTTTACTCAGACGGAACCTTTGCGATTTGCATTGGTAATCGGTCGATTTAATGACCTAGTGACCGCTAAGTTGCTAGAAGGCTGTCAAGATTGCTTGAAACGCCACGGCGTAGATCCCAATCCTCACGGCTCGCAAGTAGATTATGTTTGGGTACCGGGTAGTTTTGAAGTTCCGGTTGTCGCTCGTCAATTGGCACTCTCTGGTCGCTACGATGCAATAATTTGTCTGGGTGCTGTTATCAAAGGGCAAACGCCTCATTTTGATTACGTATCTTCTGAGGTTGCCAAAGGCATCGCTGCTGCTGCTTTTCAAACTGGCGTACCAGTGATTTTTGGTATTTTAACCACTGATACTATGCAGCAAGCTTTAGAACGAGCTGGCATTAAAAGCAATCATGGTTGGGATTACGCTATGAGCGCTTTGGAAATGGCTAGTCTTATGCGACAGCTACGTTCTAACCTTACAGAACCTTTTGGTGCTAATTCGCTCTCCCCTGCATCTCTCAAGAGTGCGGTAGAGAGTTAGTGGTTATTGGATAGTGGATAGTTGTTAGTTGAACGACTATCCACTAACGCCTATCTACCAACAAATTGAAAAAAAGGTGTTGACAACCCGAAAATAATCTGACATATTAAATAAAGAGATAAATTGCGGGTATAGCTCAGTGGTAGAGCGTCACCTTGCCAAGGTGAATGTCGCGCGTTCGAATCGCGTTACCCGCTTAGAAAAAAAGTTTTACCGCTTGCTGTTTTGCAGAAGTTCCACTTGACTTGGTTACTGAGCTTATAGCCTGCTGTTAGCAGAGAACGGGCGAGGACGCCCGTCCCACAAGACAGGTAGTTAGTTTGTTGGAAGTCCCTAATACCACAGGTAGTTAAGTTGTTAGAAGTCCCCAATACCACAGGTAGTTAGTTTGTTGGAAGTCCCTAATACCAATGTAAAGAATGCGAACCGCAACGCAGTGGCTCCAAAATCTAAAATCCAAAATGGATGAGGCTTGATTTTTTTTACTGTACGTAATAGAATTTACCAAATATTAAACCTCCTTAATAGGAAATTCCATTAAGGAGGTTATACAGTCATAAAAGAATTGCACACCCGATCTTCTCTAGAAATCGTCTAAAAACTGGCTAAGGCGGCTGATTACAGGATCTACCTCTTCTAGAGGAGCAGATGGGACAGCAGCGTTAGTGGGTGGAGGAGTATGGTTTACCACTTCAACGATTGGTGCAGCTTGGGTTATAGGCTGTGCCGTTGAGACTTGATTTATCATGAGCGCCAGCTGTGCGACTTGTTGACTAAGTTGTGTCAGATGGCGTTCCATGGTCTCTAATCGATGAGACTCCTTGGCAAAAAAACGTTCCTCAAGGTTAGCTATTTGACTCTGCATCTCCGCAATTTGTGTTTCAACTCCTAGTGGTGTTGCTGCTTGTATTGCTGTTGGTGCAGCAGGTAATGCAATTGGTACAGGTGTAGGTGTAGGTGTAGGTGGTGCTGTTACTACTGGTTTGGGAGTAGGTCGTACAGATTCCGGTACGCATAAAGATTGCCATAAAGCTTCTTTACAGAGATCGCTGAAAGTCTTTTCTGGATCTTTTTCCAATTGACTTTCTACGAGAGCTAATAAACTCTCGTCAGCGACCCCTGGATTGAAGGTAACGGATTTAACTACCTTTTTTGACCATTGGAACATCAGTATTAAGCCCTAACAGAGCGTGCAGAGGATAATTGTGCCTCTCCGTAAATATACTGCCCCAAGGCATTTGCTTGCCGTGATGGTGCAGCCAAATGTGCATTGATTTTAGCCTCTTTCAGTAAGCGTTGAACATCTTCCCAGAAGAATTCTCCACCACCTCCAGTTAGGATAACATCGGTAACACGTTCTGGCAGCCATGCTAACACGCGGCTGCAAATTTCGCGAGAAAACATCTCAATAAGGTTGGGCAGAAAATCATCTAAGTTGGTGGGTTTGCTAGAACCTCTCGGACGGTAATAGCGATCGCCTTTTGGACGGTTTACTGCAGCAATGAGAGACAAAGATTGGCTGTCAGCGCCTTCAATTTCAGCAGCCACTAGTTCGTAAAACTTGCTCATTCCGAAATCTTCACTCTTAGAAGCCCCTCGAGCAAAGCGGAAGTTATCAACCATTAAACAATCAGTTGTCTGATGTCCAATATCAACAATTGCCACCGAAACTTTTGTAAAATCGGGCATAACTGTACCAGTCTTTTTAGGTTGAGCTTCGCACCACAGCAAGCTGCCATAACCTTCTGGCATAACCCAAACTTTGGTAATGTTAAGATTTACAGCTTCCCCGCGAAAGTTCATGATATGGGGACCGGAAAGCTGACTAATCAATTGAGCCTTTTCCCGTTCAAATTGCTCCTGAGAAAGGTAAGGTAGTCCCAAAACAACTGAGATTTCATCCTTTAGTTTGAAGTAACCTGCAGCTGCTAGGACTTTTATGAGGGCGTCTTCTACCTTAGATTGACCGACACCTAAATTAGCTCCAAAATCCGCAGCTAACTGACCAACAGCATAACCACTGCCTTGGTACTCCAGCCAAAGATCCATTAAGGGGTCGGTCGCACGGGCTTCAAAAACACCCCCACGTACCTGTTCCATTGACATTTCTTTGACGTTAGCGGAGACAAACATTACATTACCGGGGTCGCGACTGACACAGGTTTTTGTAGAAGTTCTTCCTAAGTCAACACTCAGAATCTTTTTCCCAGTGCTACTAGGAGTAGGTTGAGTTGGAGTTGCGTTTATTGGTGTAGTTGCTGAAACCCTGTTCATCGGGATAGCAGCAGCATTCATAGGGGTAGCGGCGGATGGTTGGTCTGTCATGAAAGCTCCTAGTAGTTTATCAGCTCTAACAAGTTATCATGCCCATCTTACAAAAATACGTGTATCAGAAAACCCTTAGCCACTTTCACTCGCTTAAACTCTGCCGAGTCCGAGACAATAGTTGAGCAAAGATTCTGACACACAGCTTTCAGTTGCTTTCTCTCAAGTGAGAAAACAGTGAATTACGCTTGAGGGCTAGCTACGCTTGTTTTTGGGGAAACAACACATAACTTTTTTATAATTTTATGCAGACAACTGTGTTTACCGTCTCCTGTGTTTTCGCTGACGTTTCACCACCCAGGCAATAAATACCACGATGATAACCGCAAGAACAATTTTAGATACAGGCGCTAGGTACTTGTCCACAAGTTCATACTGACTCCCCAACACATATCCAGAGTATGTTAGCAAACCTACCCAGACAGCGCTACCTAATGTAGAGTAAATTATGAAAGGAAGCAAGGGCATATTGCTAATACCGGCAGGAACGGAAATTAGCGTTCTAACTCCCGGTACGAGGCGACCAATCAAAACAGCTTTTGTACCTTGGCGATCGAACCAACCTTTAGCTTTAACGATATCTTTACTTGAGACACTTATCCATTTGCCGTATTTGTCTGCTAAAGCAGATAAACGCTTCTCCCCTAAAAATTTCCCCGGATAGTACCATACTAGGGCACCAGCCACAGAACCTACCAGTCCCGCCGAAAACACTCCAAGGACATTAAGCTTAGCCCCTGGCAGATTCGATGTGTATCCTGCCAAGGGCATAATTAGTTCCGAGGGAATAGGAGGAAATAAGTTTTCAAGAAACATCAGCAGGGCGATTCCCCAATAGCCTAGAGATTCAATAATCTCTTTTATCCAATCCGTCATTAAATTTTTTCCTAAAGTTGCTTGGTGAGCGATTTGAGATTAGGGACAGGGAATTGGGAACTAGGGATTGGGAATAAATTTCCCAATCATCCGCTTGCCAATCCCTTTTTATCAGTTCCGGTATACACATTTCATAATAACTGTCTTGAAATAGGGCGTTGGGCATCGATCGCGAATAAAGAATTCTTTTCAAGACAAGCATTGCGAACTATTGCTCGTGAGGGGTCTGGTTTGAAAAAAGGCAGATGGTAGAGGGTAGAAAACCGAAGGTACAACGTTTTTGCGTCTGTTCTGGTGTATGCAGTTCCTGACAAATACTTATGAGACTGTTACAATCAGCCTGTATTACTCCTGATATTAGTCAAAGTATCAAAAATAGTTGCACTAGGGCAAGAGGTTAGGGAGTAGGGGTTAGGAGGTAGGCAAATTTAGTAGCTTGTGTCCAATCCCTAATCCCCAATCCCTAATCGCCAATCCCCAATCAAACTATAGGAGTCAGAGATTGTACTCTCGATTCAGATTGCCAATCCAACTCTAACGGATTCCAAACCCGTTCTTCTAGAGCCATTTGCTCGATTAAGCTTGCTAATCGCAAAGCTTTTAGGGCTTGTTCTCCTCCAACAGAGGGTTGATTGCCACCACGCACGCAGTTGACGAAGTGTTCTAATTCTGCCCCCAGCTTATCAGTATTGCTCGTATAAACTCTTTCAATGATACCATCTTGCCTATATAGCACTTGTCGGTAATCATTCATGGCGTTGGCAGAGTTTTGCCTGTGGATCAAAATTTCATTTTTAATAAAATCTGCCTCTGTAAATGAGTTTTTACAATGGGCAACAATGCGACGGATTTTGCAATGTGTCACTTTACTTGCTGTCAAGGTAGCAACGATACCATTGGCAAAACCTAAAGTGGCAGTGACATAATCTAGATAACCTGAGTCTAAGGTACGATTTCCGCTAGCTGTTAACTTGACAACTGGAGAACAAGCTAATTCCAGAAGTAGGTCAATATCATGGATCATTAAATCCAAAACAACGGAAACATCGTTTGCCCGAGTTGAGTAAGGGCTCATGCGATGGGCTTCTATTGCCAATACTTCCTCGGTTTTCAGCACCTTTGTCAATTCTAAAAATGCAGGGCTGAATCGCTCAATATGTCCCACCTGAAGAATGCACCCAGTATCAGCAGCAGCATTGACTAAAGACTCCGCTTCAGATATGCTGGCGGCGATTGGTTTTTCGATCAGTACGTGAATTCCCGCTAACAGGCAATTGATACCTACGGCGTAATGCAATCGGGTAGGAACAGCAATACAAACTGCATCCACAAGGGGTAGTAAGTCACAGTAATCTTCAAAAAAACGTACTTTATATTTGCTTGCAGTTTCTAAGCCTCGTTCTACGTTAATATCAGCCACACCCACCAGTTCAACATCTTTCATCGAACTCAGTATACGGGCATGATGCTGCCCCATATTGCCCACACCGATCACGCCTATGCGGACCGATCGTGGGTAGTTGCGCTGTGCTTGACCATTGTGTTCTCCTGGCAACATACTTCTATTTTGCACTCTTATAATCTCCTCAACCACCAAATATAAAGACACCTCGTTCATTGGCTGTCATACTTAAGAATGCCAATGATGAGTTGTCTAAAACCATCCAGATGGTAACATAGAGGTTCTTATTATGAAGAATTTCAAAGTTTCATGTGAGTTCCCGCACTTTGGGTCAGTTTTATGCATTTAGTTTCAAATGATGCTTTTTTTGCTTTTCTTACTTTACGTTTATTCACGTTAGAAGAAAACAATGACGTAAGTGAACTTCCTTAAGTTGCATTGAAAAAAATAAAATGAAAGCTGTTATTCTATTATCCGGTGGATTAGACTCTTCTACTGTTTTGTACCAAGCAATGGCTGATGGTTGTGAATGCTATGCTCTGTCTTTTGATTATCAGCAGCGTCATCAACGAGAGTTACAATCGGCAAGTGCGATCGCTACTCGTGTTAAGGTAGTACAGCATCAGGTAGTAACGTTCGATTTAAGTCAGTGGGGCGGTTCAGCACTGACGGATAACTCCATCGATCTACCCCAGGGGCGATCGCTCTCAGAGATGTCACAAAATATACCAGTGACTTATGTTCCGGCTCGCAACACCATCTTTCTCAGTTTTGCCCTTGCTTACGCCGAAACTCTAGCCGCCGCACGAGTTTATATTGGCGTTAATGCTTTGGACTACTCTGGATATCCTGATTGCCGTCCTGACTACATTCAAGCAATGGAGGAAGTGTTTTGTTTGGCAACAAAGCAAGGGCGATTGGGGAATCCCATCGAGATTGTTGCGCCCTTGATTCAAATGAAGAAAACGGAAATTATCCAACTCGGCAATCAGTTAGGGGTTCCGTGGGAACTTACCTGGTCTTGCTACGCTGGGGGTGAAATGGCTTGCGGAGTTTGCGATTCTTGTCGCTTGCGTCTCGCTGCTTTTCATGAATTGGGACTCGTCGATCCTTTGGAGTATGCAGTGACCAGTGACCAGTGACCAGTGACCAGTGACCAATCCCCAATCCCTATTCCCTTTCCTCTACCCGCCGAATCTGGACTTGGTGCAGGCGGGGTCCGGCAACAGAGATGACTCGAAATTCAAGATTGTTATAGAGGAAAGTTTCTCCAAGAATAGGAATTTTTTGCAATTGGTAAAGCAAAAAACCAGCTAAAGTTTGATATTCTCTGTTGAGAGGTAAATTGAAATGCAAAACCTCATTGAGGTCTTCTAGGTTAATTTGTGCCTGTACTAGAAATGTTTGTTCGTCTACACTTTGGATGAGCAAGTCATTAGTATTTTCTAATTCTTCCGGTTCGCCAATAATCTGGGCGATGACATCATGAATGGTGAGCAGTCCTACAGTACCACCAAATTCATTCACGACGATCGCCATCGCTGGTTTTTCTTGCTGCATCAATGGCAAGAGTTCGCTCAATGGCGTGTGTTCTGGTACAAATCTTGCAGGGCGCAACCAAGGTTGAATTTGCGTTTCTAAGGTCAGTTTTCCTAGAGTTAGAGGTTTTATTAAGTCTTTAAGGTAGATAAGACCGCGAATATCATCTAAAGATTCTCCTGTCACTGGATAGCAAGAGTGACCAGTGGCTATCATTCTTTGCAAAAAAGTTATGAATGTAGCATTTTTTGGTATTGCTATAATGCTGGTACGAGGAATCATAACCGTTTGTACGGTTACCTCCCCAAATTCAAAGACATTGTTCAACCATTCCCTCTCTTCCTCCTCTAACCCTGTAGATTCTCGTTCTGTGGAAACGATCAGTTGCAGTTCTTCAGGAGTGACTGGGGATCGCCAGCTTTGACCTGTATATTGAATGCCAAATAGTCTTAATAACCAGCGAGTTGATTGATTGAGTATCCAAACAAAGGGGTTAAAGAATCTGACAATTGCTCTAATAGATGGTCCTAAAAATTTAGCTAGCTGTTCGGAATACAGCATAGCCACTGATTTGGGGCAAAGTTCTCCCAAAACTATTTGCAGGTAGGCAATGAGAACAAAAGCCGTTGGGATTGATAAAGAATGGGCGACGACACTACTCATACCATTGGGTAAGGGCAAAGATAGCAGCCCCAACTTTATCGGGGCGACAATCGTACTTTCCCCAATCCAACCAAGCGCCAAACTCGAAAGGGTAATGCCTAATTGCGTTGTGGATAGCAATCGGTCAATGCTAAGTTGCAAACTCTCAACTGCGATTGCTTGTATATCACCTGATTCTACCAATTGACGGATACGCGATCGCCGCAATGTGACCATTGAAAACTCGGCTGTTACAAAGAATGCATTGATAGCAATGAGCAGCAGTACTGACAACAACCGCAGCCCTACATCTGTCCAACTTAAATTCGGAAAACCACTCACGCCCAAGCTCGTGTTAAACTGACGCCCCTAATGAAAATTGGGGATTGGGGATTGGAGATTGGGGATTGGGAATTACCCAGTCCCCAGTCCCTAGTCCCTAGTCCCTAGTAAGTTTTTTTTACCGATCCACAGGAATATTAGATACCTGTAGCTTCAGCTTTTGTTCCGGATAGTCCGTTAGAGAAAGCGAGACATTTTTCACATCATCAAGCACAGCTGAAGGAATGCTTATCGTACCAGAATATGTTGGTCCGTTGGCAGGTAGTTCTGAAGGTAAGCCCTCAGTGCTAGCACTTAAGGTTCGACCTTTATCATCGGAAACATCGAGGAAACTATACAAGAATCGCACGGAATCTTTACCCTTGTTCTGCATCTTCACCCTCAAAAGCAAAGCACCTCCAGAATAGCGAGCCGATTGGACTGACATACTAACGCCTTCGCTTTCCGAGTTCACTGGAAATCCGGGCTGTGGCTTTTCTTCAGGAACTTCTTCAGGTTTTTGCTCTGGTTTGACCTTGGTCTTTTTTGTTTCCTCGTCGTCTTTGTCTTGCTTGGTGATTTTAGTAGCTTTTTTGCCGTCAATTCTTGCCTTGACAACTTTTAAAATTTCATCTTCCCTAAGCAGAGTGACCCCTGCTTGCTGTGCCGTAGCTGACTTACTGCTAGCGAACTTAGTAGTAGGACGAGCATCAGGTGTTGTCACACCTTTTAAAGCGGCGCTACCCAACGTAAAACCCCAAAAAGCGCTGATAGAACCAGCTCCCAACATTAAAATTAACAAAATCAAAGTTAAAAGTACAGTAGAATTCAGTTTCATAAGATATAACTCAAGAATACTGGTATATTCAAAAATATTGAAGCTATTCACTCCAAGCTTAAAAGCATGCGATCGATCTTAGTCTGCCTTATCTTACTGTCAAATTATTATGCAGTATCAACATCCGATCTTGTTACAATCTAATATGTTCCGTTTCCAACCCCTATAGTTGTCATGTTTTGGAGACATGTGCTAAAGTTAATAAGATTTAACCAGGGTTGGCCGAGCGGTTGAGGCAGCGAACTCATAATTCGCCCCAGGCAGGTTCAACTCCTGCACCCTGGATTTAACAGTGAGCAGTGACCAGTGACCAGTAATCAGTGACCAGCGATCGGTAATCAGTGACCAGTAACCGATTCACCCTCGTTCCCCGGCTCCGCCTGGGAATGTCTTCGAGTGGAGGCTCATCAACCTCCCCAGTTTCCCGTTGCTTGGTCACACTGAACATAACTTTGCAAACCAAGTAACTGGTCATCTTTAACTATAACCAACAACCGGTAACCGCTCGCTGGTCACTGGTCACTAGTCACTAGTCACTGGTCACTAGTCACTGGTCACTGGTCACTGGTCGCTGGTCACTGGTCACTGGTCACTGGTCACTGGTCACTGATTATTGTTCAAATCGAAACTCAGTACCTGTTTTGAGCTTGTTAGAGTTCAGTGCTGGGGACATGAGAATAGACGAGTTGTAAGGATTAGGTAAGTCTGGAGTCCGAATATAAGGATCGTGGGTCGCTTGCTGGTTGAGAGCATCGCGATACAAAATATTCATTAATTCAGCATCTCGCGCAATTTCATGCTCTGGAAATGAATTGCGAAATAAAGACCCTTTACCCAGTATGAAGTCTATCTGACGCCAGATGGACTGGTTGCGGTAAAAATTGGGGTCATTTTTGAAAAAAGCCCGTTCAAAGACATCATTGGTTGATTCATAGTTAGGTGTTTCTGTTTCGGCGTTAACAACAGCAGGAAAACTCATGGTAGAAAGCAACACCAATAAACCACCAAGATATCTAAATTTTGTACTCATCATTCATAGCTCCTCAACATTTGTGCGAATTTTAACTTATGCTTAATTTCAGAACTCCTCAGAGTTCATCCTCTTGGTGTAGCATAATTTTTTACCTGCTGTCATGACTTATCAAGCCGAAACTCATACCCAGTCAGCTATCTGGGCTGCTACTACTGATTTGGCAAGCCTACGCCAACAGTTACTCAATTTATTTTGTCAATTGGCATATCAGGAGGGTGACTTTGTTCTGAGTTCCGGGCAACATAGTTCTTACTACATCAACGGCAAACAAGTGACGCTGCATCCTCAAGGTGCATTGGCAATTGGTCGTATCCTTCTATCACTTCTACCAATAGATACGCAAGCCGTTGCAGGTTTAACATTGGGAGCAGATCCGATTGTTAGTGCTGTAAGTGTAGTTTCCGCCTATGAAAATAGACCAATTCCAGCACTGATAGTTCGCAAAGAAGCAAAAGGACACGGAACGAGAGCGTATATTGAGGGTCTTAATTTACCGGAAGGTGCAAAAATCGTCGTTCTAGAAGATGTTGTGACCACTGGACAATCTGCTATGAAAGCCGTTCAACGGCTGCAAGCTGCAGGTTACGCTGTCGAGCGGGTCATTTCGTTAGTCGATCGCAAACAAGGTGGAGCAGAATTTTATCAATCTGTAGGGCTACAATTTGAAGCCGTGTTCTCAATTGAGGATATTCAACAGAGGTATAGGGAGTTGGGGACTGGGGACTAGCGATTGGGAAAAATCCCCAATCCCCATGCCCCTCAACAAGGAGGGGATCCCGAGTTCCCCAATCCCTAGTAGCTCACAACTTCCTTATCCTTTGCCAAAAACTTCTCAAGTTCTGTGAGTGCATCGGCATCAACTTTGGTTTGCATGGGGCAGAACTTGGGACCGCACATCGAACAAAACTCTGCCGTTTTGTAGATGTCGGCTGGTAGGGTCTCGTCGTGATATTCTTTGGCTCTGTCGGGATCGAGAGATAATTCAAACTGACGGTTCCAGTCGAAATTATAACGAGCATGGGACAGTTGGTCGTCTCTGTCTCTCGCACCCTGGCGATGTCTAGCAATATCAGCTGCATGAGCTGCTATTTTGTAAGCAATCAAACCGTTGCGGACATCTTCAGCATTGGGCAAGCCCAAGTGTTCTTTTGGCGTGACATAACACAGCATAGCAGTACCGTACCAACCCGCCATTGCAGCCCCGATTGCGGAGGTAATGTGGTCGTAACCCGGAGCAATATCGGTTACCAACGGTCCTAATACGTAGAAGGGTGCTTCCGAACACTCTTCCATTTGCTTCTTGACATTGAACTCAATTTGATCCATTGGAACGTGTCCGGGACCTTCGACCATGACTTGTACGTTATGTTCCCAAGCTTTGCGAGTTAATTGTCCTAAAGTTTTCAGTTCTGCTAGTTGCGCTTCATCAGAAGCATCATGGAGACAACCGGGACGCAATGAGTCGCCTAAGCTGAATGATACGTCGTATTTCTTAAAAATCTCAATGATGTCTCGGAAATGGGTGTAAAGCGGGTTTTGCTTGTGATGATGCAGCATCCACTTCGCCAAAATACCACCGCCACGAGAGACTATACCCGTAATACGATTTTTGACTAAAGGCAAATACTCAATTAAAATCCCGGCGTGGATAGTCATGTAATCGACTCCTTGCTGGGCGTGTTTTTCTATAACGTGGAGAAAGTCGTCTGGCGTTAGGTTTTCCATTTTACCGTAGACACTTTCCAACGCCTGATACACTGGTACGGTTCCAATTGGTACTGGTGAAGCGTTGATAATGGCAGTACGAATTTCATCTAAATTACCGCCACCTGTGGACAAATCCATGACGGTATCAGCACCATACTTGACAGACAAATGCAACTTGGATAGTTCTTCCTCAATATTGGAAGAGTTGGGAGACGCGCCAATGTTAGCATTCACTTTACATTTAGAAGCAATGCCAATACACATTGGTTCCAGATTTACGTGGTTAACGTTAGCTGGAATAATCATGCGTCCCCGTGCCACTTCTTCTTTAATAAGATCGACGGGAAGATTTTCCCGTTGGGCAACGTAGTGCATCTCTTCGGTGATGACACCCTGACGAGCATAGTGCATTTGTGTCACGTTGCTCTGCCCATGCCGCTTGGCAACCCATTCTGTCCGCATATTTGATTACCTCTATAAACAGCTTCCCTCCGCCGGTATTACCCGGACTCAGGTTTTAAGGGTGTAATCTCAGCCTTTTCTTGCAGGCACCCCTAGCTTGTGTAGAAGATTATATCACGACCAGTGACCAGTGACCAGTAATGATTTGTGTCATTTAATATAGATAATTATATCATGTCCGGTAGCATAAGCGGGCGAGGACACCCACCCCACAAGATGAAAAATTTACTTCTTGAAAATTTCTAAATGGAGTTGATGTCATAATAGACATCAGATAAATCATCATATTGATATGATTGTATGGAAAGTCTTACTGTTCGGACAACGTTAACCATACCAGTTGAGCTACTAGAAGCAACAGATCGTGCTGTACAAGAGGGAAAAGCTAAGAGTCGTAACGAGTTTGTTGCTCGTGCTTTACGTCGTGAATTAGCTGCTCAAAAACGAGCAGAAATTGATGCTGCTTTTGCGAAAATGGCGGATGATGACGAATATCAAGCAGAATCACTTGCGAT
The DNA here is from genome assembly GCF_045865695.1 of Scytonema hankhaensis NUACC26. Lineage (NCBI taxonomy): Bacteria > Bacillati > Cyanobacteriota > Cyanophyceae > Nostocales > Scytonemataceae > Scytonema > Scytonema hankhaensis. The sequence goes on along the minus strand of NZ_BAACAP010000154.1, from coordinate 8,188 downwards.
CGCTCGCGACTTTGCTAAATCTGACTGGGAAGCTTTTCAGATAGGTGAGTCTCAGCTGTGAGGAGAGGAGAAGTTTATGATGCATATCTCGATCCTACTGAAGGTTCCGAGCAAGCAGGAACCCGACCAGTAATTATTGTTAGCCGTGATGCTATCAATGTTAGTAGCCAAGTTGTGTTGGCAGTTCCTTGTACAACCTATCGCCCTGGAAAGCGTATCTATCCCAGTCAAATACTTATTTATGCACCTAATGGGGGTTTAAATAGAGATTGTTTGGCAATGGCGAATCAAGTTCGTGCCTTAGCTAAAACACGTTTTTTGCATTTGCGTGGGGTACTTTCACCTGAAGCTTTACAGCAATTAGATCGAGCTTTGCTAATAGCTTTAGATTTGCCAGGGCAAATTGAGTTTGAATAATTCTGAGGATGAAGCTTTTCCTCACAATATATTTCTTTAATATTTAGACTTCTTGCATAAATAAATTTTATCCACATACACTGCTACACATTGCAGATAATTATTCATTTTTCTTGACTTTTGCAAGAAGTCCATTAAACTCTTGCAGAACTTACGTATATCCCCCATGCCCAATGCCCTATGCCCAAATCCCACCGCTACATCATATTTTACAAACCCTACGGAGTCCTGTGTCAATTTACCCAAGACACGCCAGCTCGCAGTACTCTAAAGGATTACATAGATGTTCCTGACGTGTATCCCGTAGGACGTTTGGATTGGGATAGCGAGGGCTTATTATTTTTAACCAGTCAAGGGCAATTACAACACCGTCTGAGCGATCCTCGGTTTGGACACGAACGAACTTATTGGGTACAAGTGGAACGAATTCCCGATGCGACTGCTTTGAATCAGCTTGAGAAAGGTGTGACAATTCAAAACTACCGAACTCGCCCTGCTAAAGTTGTTTTGTTACCTGTAGAACCAGATTTACCAGAACGGAATCCACCTATTAGATTTCGTAAGAACGTTCCAACTGCTTGGTTGGAGATGACTTTGACGGAGGGCAAAAATCGCCAAGTACGACGAATGACGGCGGCTGTGGGGTTTCCAACTTTGCGGTTGGTTCGGGTGAGTATAAATTGTTTAAATCTAAATGGGTTGCAACCCGGTCAGTGGCGAGATTTGACTTCTGATGAAGGAAAAATCTTGTTAAAATCTGCTTAAACAGCGATCGCTACCTAAAAGATTTCCAAGAAATAAATTATCCATCTTGTGGAACGGGCGTCCTCGCCCGTTTTAGACTAGTGGCGGGCGGGACGCCCCGCAGTTGCTTCAACGGGGGGCTTTGGGGTCCCCTCTGGGGAACTCGGGGCCCCCACGAAGTGGGGATAAGGGGCAAGGGGGAGACCCCCGCAACGCACTGCTCTTCGCACCACAAGAAAAAGTTGAATATTCTTTATCTGGAGGTCTCTTAGTATAGATTTCTAGCTGAATGACTACGTTGTGTCGAGCGGTCAAAAGCTTGCGGATATTAAGAAAACATAGTTAATATTTGTAAAAATAAGAACTGCTACAAAAATTCACTATATAAACCACAATGTTTTGTAAGACCACTGTAGGCAAGGATTGACAATTGTGTCACCTTGGACTGTAGCAGTCTAAAGCACATAGGAACGGGAATGAAGGAACTTCCACAATGCTGATATGTCCTCAGTGTAACTTTGAGAACCCCAATGCTAATAGATTTTGCCAAAATTGTGGCGAGTCGTTAACCCATCGAGTCTGTCCGGAGTGTAGTGCTGATGTTGCTTTGGATGCACAATACTGCGGTAACTGTGGTGCTGAATGCGGCACAATTTTATGGGCGATTGTTACTAAAGAAAAAATAGAGGATTGGGAACGGGAGACTGTAGGACGAGAGAATCAACAGACAAGGGAACAAGGGGAAATGGAAGGTTCTCCTCCCTCTCCTACCCCAGTTCCGTCTTATTTAGACGAACAGCAGCGATATCAAATTTTAGATCCATCGTTCGTACTAGAAAATATCCCCTCTCATACAAAGGTTGGGGTAAGAGTTTTAGATTGCCAACCTTATCAAAGAACTCTTTTGGAAGTGATGCTGCTGAATGACGAACAGGGAGTAGCAACACCATCGGTTGGGATGGATGAAATTCCAAATCTTGCTAAACCTTATATCGTTTTACAACCTTTATGCCATCTGGGTATACCGCCGATTCGCGATACTTGGCAATACAATGGCATACAGGTAGTACTCGTAGAGGATCGATCGCATTGGCAATCTTTACTTGATATCTGGCATCAAGAGACAACAAGTTCGTTACAAATTGTCAACTTTTTTTACCAAATGACTCAACTTTGGGCGGTGCTGGAAAAAGTTCACTGCCGTCAAAGTCTTTTAGAATTGTCTAATTTAAAACTGGATGAAGACCAATCGCTTGCCTTACAGCAATTATATATCGAGCCAATCCATGAAGACATTACAGAAGTGCCATTGGAAGATAAAACAACTTCAACGGACGAGGTAAAAGCGCAACCGTTTTCAGTACAAACTCTAGGGCGGATGTGGCAAGCTTTGTTTAGAGAATCTCAGCGCACTCAATTTGGTTCTATTTTACATTTATTAGGAGATTTGGAACTTGAGAAAGTTCAGTCTCTAGAACAGTTACAATCGCGATTAGAAGCAATATCTTGCGAATTACAAGGTCTTTCTTCTACAGATTCTTCTTCACCCGACCCTGAAGTGCCACAAAGTCCTGATTCTCGGACTATCTTGCAATTGGATGAGGAAGATACCGAGCCAAAAGCAGATGATATGCCAACAGTTGTTCTACCCATGCAATTAATGAGCTTGGATTATGCGGGGTTGACTGATGTGGGGCGTCAACGCGACCATAACGAAGATTACTTTGGCATCGAGACAGAAATTTATAAGTTGGAGTTGCCAAATAACCGTACTTTACAAACAAGAGGTTTGTACGTTCTGTGTGATGGAATGGGCGGACACGCGGGAGGTGAGGTGGCTAGTGCTTTGGCTGTCAGCACTTTGCGACAATACTTTCAAACTCACTGGACTTCTAACCAAATGCCTACAGAAAGCGATATCCGTCAAGCAGTACGGCTAGCCAATAAGGCAATTTACGATGTCAATCAAAAAGACTTCCGTTCCGGCGTTGGGCGCATGGGTACGACCCTAGTAATGGTGCTTGTTTATGATACTCAAGTGGCTGTAGCTCATGTGGGAGATAGCCGTCTTTATCGCTTAACTCGCAAAGGAGGATTGGAACAAATAACGGTAGACCATGAGGTGGGTCAACGGGAAATTTCTAGAGGCGTTGAGCCTAACGTGGCTTATGCTCGCCCTGATGCTTATCAACTGACTCAAGCTCTCGGTCCGAGAGATGATAATTATATCGTTCCTGAGGTAAAGTTTTTAGAGATCAACGAGGATACCGTGTTTCTTCTGGCTTCCGATGGTTTGTCTGATAATAATTTACTGACATTACACTGGCAAACACACTTACAACCTTTGCTTAGTTCTAGTGCTAATTTAGAACATGGTGTAAAAGCTCTAATCGATCTGGCAAACAATTACAATGGACATGATAATATCACTGCTGTTGTTATCCGTGCAAAGGTGCGACCGAATATGGAGCACTAGAAGTCGGAAAAAAAAAAATTAATTGATGGCATGACACAAGTGATTAACGAGGTCAAGTAAATGCTGTTAGGATTCAAAACAGAATTGAAATTGAATAATCAACAGCGTACCAATCTTGCGAAACATTGTGGTGTAGCGCGTCATGCTTGGAATTGGGGATTGGGTATCACCAAACAGATTCTAGATTGGAACAAAAATAATCCCACTGAAAAGATAAAGTTTCCGACCTCTATTGATTTACATAAATGGTTAGTCGCATTGGTAAAACCTGAAAGCCCATGGTATTATGAATGCTCTAAATCAACACCACAAGAAGCACTAAGAGCTTTACGGAGGGCTTGGAAATATTGTTTTGAGAAGAAAAAAGGAGTCCCTAAGTTTAAGAAAAAAGGTAGACATGACTCGTTTACTCTAGAAGGAAGTATCAAAATCACTCGTGACAACAAAATTCAAGTGCCTGTAATTGGCGTGCTGAAAACCTACGAGAGATTACCACAAGAAGAAGGAATTAAAACTTGCACAATTAGTCGCGAGGCTGATAGATGGTTTATTAGTTTCCGATTTGACCAATCTCCAGAGAATTTGAAATTAGAAGACACTTGGTTTTTTCCTACAGTTGGCGTTGATTTAGGTGTTATGAATCTTGCCACATTGTCTACTGGAAAGATTATAGAAGGAGCAAAATCCTACAAAAAGTACAAGAATAAGCTCTCTAGAATGCAATGGTTAAATCGTCATAAAATTATAGGCTCAGCTAATTGGAAGAAAGCCCAATTACAAATTGCTAGACTGCACTCCAAAGTTGCCAACATCCGTAAAGATACATTACATAAACTCACTACCCGACTAGCCAAAAACCACGGCATAGTTGTCATAGAGGATTTAAATGTATCTGGAATGTTGGCTAATCATAAACTAGCAGCTAGCATTCAAGATATGGGATTTTATGAGTTTAGACGCCAACTAACCTACAAGTGCGAGCTTTATGGTACTAAACTTGTGATTGCTGACAGATGGTTTCCCAGTTCTAAAACTTGCTCTAATTGCGGAACACTCAATAAAGAACTCTCTTTGAAAGAGAGAGTTTTTTGTTGCGACCACTGTAACTTCAGTCTCAACAGAGACCTGAACGCCGCCATCAACCTTAAAAACTATTCGTCCATCACCGCCAGTTAGGTGGAGTGAGCTTGTGGACTGGTTTGTGCCGACACATCCAGAGTGAAGCAAGAATTAAGCTCCAAAGTTCAGCTAGACCAATGACGAAGAACGTCTAGCCTTGGGTAACTTTGGGTAGGTCTTTTCTATACGGAATTAAATATCGCCTATGGTCACGCTGACCTTGTTAGAACCGCAACAAAAAACACCCCTCCAGCAATGGCATTTTCAAAAGGAAAGTGTTATCCGGATTGGTCGTTCGGCTGAGAATGATATTGTTTTGAGCGATAGCTTGGTTTCTCGACACCATCTGGAACTCAAGCAAATGAGTCTTACCCAGTCTAGGAATGCTGGGAATGGTTCTTGGCAGGTGACGAGTAAAGGCACGAATGGCACTTTTTTAAATGGTGTTTTGGTGACTCAGGCGCTGGTTCCCGATAACTCCTTGTTGCAATTGGCACAGGGAGGTCCTATCCTGAAATTCCAAATCAATGGAGATGTACAACAAAGCGTTCCAGTCTCGCCTTATAGTTGCACCCATGAAGGCAATTCCCCTGACAATTTATTCTGCATCCACTGCGGTCAGCCCTTGAACGTACTCCATACGATTCGCCAATATCAGGTATTGCGAATTCTAGGACAAGGGGGGATGGGAACGACTTATTTGGCTTGGGATGCTGCTGGAAAAATTGCTGAGCGATCGCTCTTAGTGCAAGCCGTACCCGGCTTATCGCGATTGCTTGTCTTAAAGCAGATGAATGCCGATATGGCAAAAATTGCTAAAGCTCAAGAATTATTTGAAAGAGAAGCACGTACTCTTCAATCCCTGAGCCATCCTGGCATTCCTAAATATTATGATTTTTTCGTAGAAGGTGGAAAGAAGTATTTAGCCATGGAGTTAGTCCACGGACAAGACTTGGAGAAACTGATTTATAAAAAAGGTCCTGTTACACCAAGTCAGGCAATTGGTTGGATGATTCAAACCTGTGATATTTTGGACTACATTCACAGTCAAGAACCTCCTCTTATCCACCGCGATATTAAACCTGCAAACCTCATGGTACGCAATTCTAATAATCGGATCGTGGTATTGGATTTTGGTGCTGTGAAGGAAATTGGTACAGCACCCGGAACGCGCATAGGAGCAGAAGGATATTGCGCCCCCGAACAAGAACGAGGACAGCCGGTAACGCAGTCCGATTTGTATGCCATCGGACCAACGCTAATTTTTCTGCTCACTGGTGAAAGCCCCTTTAAATTCTACCGCCAACAAGGCAGAACTTTTCGGTTTGATGTGGCAAATATTCCCACAATTACTCCCAAATTAAGGGAATTTATTAACCGCGTTACCGAACCTTTACCACGCGATCGCTTTCAAACTGCTAAAGAATTAGCAGCAGCGTTGTATGGGTGTCAGTAGGGTGACTGGTGATTGGGGACTAGCGATTGGGGAAATAACATAAACCTAATCGCCAGTCCCTAATCCCCAATCCCTATTCCTCATCCCATTCTTCTACAGACAGCAATTCGCTCACTGGATCTTGCATGCTAAAGCCATAGTCCAGCAGTTCTTGTTTCAAATACTGCCAATCGTTGCCGAAGAGCAAAGCGATTTTCCAAATGCTGTCTGTGGGCTTGATAATTTTGGATTCCACAAGTGAATGCACATTACGTTGCAACTTCACCATTGGGTGAATAACTTGTTGCTTACTACTCATAACCTCGATTAGTTTCTGATTTGGTTTGGTAAATGCTCAATCAAAACTGCTTCCCTCTTTGGAATTGTTCCGTCGCGTAGAGTTTCGTACTTTGGCAAAGCAAGTCTTAACCTTTTCACTATATCATAGCTTACTCTACTCAGGTGCAGTTCAATTCGGTTTTGTACGGTAATTACCACCACATAGGTTAAATTTGACTCTACTCCATCATAAGATATACCAAGCTAAAGAAATCAGCTTTCCTCTACTTGCACAGATAATGGGCTGTGATACGTGTTGCAAAACAGTATTTGCTTGTTTCACCATAATTTATGCAGTTTTTTCAAACCTATACATTAAGGGATTGTTTCAGACTTTAGGCAGGGAGTTGAAAATTTTGCTACTAAGCTGTGGGGTATTACCCCTTTATCAAACATTATCTAGAAGGATATCGCAAACATCTAACATTGGATAGGATTAAAATGAAACTTTATAAAAATTTAATCTTTTATCTGGGAGCTAAGAGCGCGAACTGCAAAAATTGAGTTGTAACAGCGTGACTTACATCTGTTGTAACAGGAGTTTACAGGGTCAATATTCAACTCGCGTAATTTGGCAGCCAGTTTTTCTGCCCGTTGTGCTTCGGCTTGTGCTTGCTGTTCAGCTATTTTAACCTGTTCAGAGGGTGTTAGATATCGCTGTTGGTGTTCTTCGTACCAATACAGCCACTCGCGCTTCATTCCGCCATAACTTCCACGAGCACAGCCAATTCCCAATTTTCCTTTGCCGCTTTCGTTGTCAGATGAAGAATTGAGCGTTGATTTGCAGCTAATTGTTGATGGGGTATGCGAGCAGACCCTTTATAACGATCTCATTGATTACAGCCTACCCATTCCACCTCCTAAATTATCACAAGCCAACCAACAGTGGGTTAAGGAATTATTAGCCCCGATTCGAGGTGCAAATGGCGCGTCTTTATAGTGAAAAATGTCTGCTTTGCTCAAAACTGAGTTCGCTCGAAGCACAGCAAAAGCATGGAGAAAGTGGCGATGGATGCTGGAATCCAAAGTATTGCCACAACCGCCGTTCTTATTAGGTTCAATATCCATTAAACCGAAAGAAACAATCATCCTTTCAGATAGATGGCTCAACAGTTGGTGAAGTGGAGAAAACTACACTGGTTAACGTAGTCGATGAACTTTTGGCAGAGCAAACACTAACGGAAACAAAACTGGCTGACGAGATTATAAATTTGGCACATGAGGAAAAAGTAGAGGAGTGGATAGAAGCGATCGCGAGACACTTAAAGCAGCTTAAAGGTCAAAGTATTCGCCTGCTCGATTTGCAAAAAGCATTAAAAATACCTTTGATAGAAGTCTGGTTGGGATTATTATTAGGAGGATATACCTTAGAGCAACGTGGGGAATTTTATAAAACACAAGATGTATGGATTACATTCTGAGTAATTCACAGATGTTGTCGTTTACGTTATATAATAGTAGTGGCTACTTTTTACCTGTCCGGTTGCACATTCAATCACTATGTCTGTGAGAGATGCATTTCATGATGCAGTCAGGCGAGCGCTCGAAAAAGATGGTTGGACAATTACGGATGATCCGTTACGCCTTCTTGTTGAGGAAGTTGAACTGCTAATTGATTTGGGAGCAGAGCAACTGCTGGCTGCAGAAAGGTCAGGAGA